>RQOP01000050.1 GCA_008373095.1 SAR202 cluster bacterium
CAGGAGGGAATGTTGGCCTAAGCACATCAATCACAATAGGATCGGACGGACTTGGGCTTATATCTTATTTCGACGAAACAAACGAAAACCTGAAAGTTGCTCACTGCTCCAATACCAACTGCACCTCTGCCACGATTACAGCCCTCGATACAGGAGGGAATGTTGGGGACGGGGTATCAATCACAATAGGAGCGGACGGACTTGGGCTTATATCTTATAGCGACGATACAAACCTTAACCTGAAAGTGGCCCACTGTTCAAACATCAACTGCACCGCTGCCACGCTTCTAGCGCTTGATACCGGAGGAAACGTCGGCGACGGCACTTCTATCACAACAGGGGCTGATGGTTTGGGACTTATAGCCTATGTCGACCTGACAAACCTTGATCTGAAGGTCGCTCACTGTGCCAACCAGTTCTGCTCTCCATATTTAAGAAGACGGTGATAGAAAAATTCAATATACTGATTCATCGAATTAGTCCCTGTGCTATCTCTTTATCAAATTTGATTTAAACCTACATAAGGAAGTTCCAGTGGCAATAGAAATCACCTCTGAAATGAAGGAACTCATCGACAACGCTTTGTCGGACAAATACCCCTGCATAGTTGGCACTGCTTCCTCAGATGCTCTCCCCAACGTATCCTACAAGGGGAGTGTAATGGTATTTTCAGATACCGAACTTGCCTTTTGGGAACGAGCTCGAAAGGGTGGGTTTTCTCAATTAAGTGATAACCCACATATAGTCGTTATGTACCGAAATACTGAACTAAGAAAATCCTGGCGATTTTACGGAAATGTGACTATATATGACTCCGGAGAAATAAGAGACCAGGTTCTGGAGAAAACCGTTCAACCCGAACTTGATCGAGACCCAGATAGATTGGGAGTAGCGGTCATAATAAAGGTGACCAAAATCACCACTCTCGGAGGAGAAACAGTTCAGGAAGCATCTGGATAGTGTCGCAAAGTTTCTTAGTCTCCGATATCTATAACCATATTTCCCAACCAATTTCTCTCCTATTTGATACAATTCTGTTCCTATAAACATACCGTGCGCCTGTAGCTCAGCGGATAGAGCACTGGTCTTCGGAACCAGGTGTCGGGGGTTCGAATCCCTCCAGGCGTGCCACGGAAAAGGAAGTCAGCATGGGCACATTTGGTAGTGGTGAATACAAATACGAAGTTGTTGAAAATTTTTTCAAGAGACCAAGGGGATGGCCGTTCGTCGAAGTCGCTGACGTAGCCGTGGATAAAGATGACAACGTATATGTTTTCAACCGAGGCCCATACGCTGCGATTATGATTTTCAACAAATCGGGTGAATACCTTAGCGGTTGGGGAAAGATAGGATTCGACTTCATAGTTCCGCACGGAGTTAGCATAGGACCTGATGGTTCCGTATACACAAGTGATACAGGTGACCACACAGTTAGAAAATGGACGAAAGACGGCAAGCCTTTAATGACCCTGGGGCGACCTTTAATAAATGCTCCAGAACAAAGTGGTATCCCATTCAATAGACCAACTCACTTCACAGTAGCCTCGAGTGGCGATCTTTATGCATCGGACGGCTATGGAAATTCGCATATTCATTGCTTTGATTCTGAAGGAAACCTAAAATTTTCATGGGGCGGACACGGTAGTGGACCAGGTGAGTTTGACACTATCCATAGCGTGTATGTCGATACTGATGACGACGACAAAATCTATGCTACTGACAGATACAACAACAGAATCCAATATTTCTCTAAATCAGGTGAATTCCTGGGGGAATGGACCAACGTAAATTTGCCAAACGACGTACGAAAAGGACCTGATGGCAATTTCTACGTAGCAGAACTAGATCACCGCGTAAGCATCTTGGATAGTTCTGGCACTTTACTCTCCAGGTGGGGAGACGTTGGAGCAAATGTCGACGATTCTGAAACAGGATCGGGTTTGCCTGACTCTCCAAGTAGAAACCCGATGATAGTCGGAAAAGTAAAGCACGAACCAGGTGCTGGTTTATTTGGTGCTCCTCACGGAATTGCCGTGGACTCCGAAGGAAGTTTTTATGTCTCAGAAGTAAGTGAGACCTTCCTTGGCATTGATAGGGGCGATCGCTGCGTTCAAAAATTTATAAGGGTATAGGACTGTTTTTATATCTACTGGCAGGTCTTAGATCAAAAATGCAAAATACTCTAACCTTTTTATTTGCATTAATTGATACTGATTCGCATCCAATTAGGTTGTAAAATCAACTTATGAATAAGGTCCGGGCGTTTGAATCCACATATTTGTTTTGCTTGAAAATACTATCGGGAATAATTCCTGTATTAGGAACCAAAAGACCCTTTATATGGTTTATGGTAACCAGTGAAAAAGCGCTCAAAAAACCCTTATTTGGATGCCAAATGTGCGGACAATGCATTCTTCACTCGACCGGTATGGTATGCCCTATGGGATGTCCCAAAACCCTTAGAAATGGTCCTTGTGGTGGAGTGAGAAGCGATGGGAATTGTGAGATAAAGCCAGACATGAAATGTGTATGGGTCAGAGCTTGGGATAACTCGACCCAAATGGCTGTTTTCACTGAGTCCATTCAAGAGATACAACCTCAACTTGATCACAGTTTGTCCGGAACCTCTGCTTGGATTAATGATTTAGGCAAAAAAAATGACTCCTAAACCCGTTTCCGATTTAGCTCAAAGGTTGGAGAATGGACTTTTTGCTGTAACGGCAGAAGTCACACTTCCAGACTCAATTGAGAAGAATGCGCTAGTCGAAAGGGCCCAGATGCTTGAGCCGTATTGCGATGCAATTAACATCACTGATTCCACCGGAGCCGTTCCACATTTTTCAAACATTGCAGCAGCATCAATACTTATCGAAAACGATATAGAACCCATAATTCAGTTTTCATGCAGGGACAGAAACAGGATCGCTGTACAAGCAGATGTCATAGGAGCCCATGCAATGGGGGTTAGAAACATTTTTTGCGTGACAGGGGACGGCGTTCAAACTGGCGATCACCCTGAGGCAAAACCAGTATTTGACCTGGATTCTGTAACGCTACTGACCACCATTAACCACCTAAAGACAACAGGTAAATTTTTAAGTGGCAGAGAGCTAGACGCAAAACCCAACTTATATCTGGGCGCCGCAGTGAATCCATTCGTGCCTCCGTTTGAAGAAAGAGCCTTAAGGCTACTCAAAAAACACAAAGCTGGTGCCTCTTTTTTCCAGACACAGTATTGTTTTGACATAGAAAGATTTAAATCTTTCCTTGACCGCCTGTTGGGATTAACCAAAGGAGCGCCTCCTCCACTGTTAGTTGGAGTAGGACCACTTAGGTCAGCACGTTTTGCCCGCTGGTTAAGAGAAAATGTACCTGGAGTTGCTGTGCCAGACCACGTAATAGAAAAAATAGAAAAGTATCCTCGGAATGAGCAACAAAAAGCTGGGGTGGAAGCCTGCATCGAAATAGTAGATGCAGTTAAAACCTTGACTGGTGTCGCTGGGATCCATGTAATGGCGTATAACTGGGAAGCATCAGTTTCTGAAATTGTTGAGGCAACAGGTCTTTCAAAACCAGAGCGTGATAAATAAAAGTATTTAAGTAGCTTTATCTAGGATGACACAGTGTCATAGTTTGTCTTCCACGAGCCTATATCTGCTCTATCCAGACCTAAATGATCCCGCAGTGTGTTCCCACTGTAATCCTTCCTGAAAACACCCCTTTTTTGCAGCTCTGGAACAACAAATTTAACAAAATCTTCGAATGCTCCAGGCTGATGGGTAGGTCCTACGACAAATCCGTCACAAGCTGGAGAATGAAACCACTCTTCCATTTCGTCTGCTATATCTTTAGGTCCACCAACCATTGTGTGTCCGTCACTTAGTAACCCTCTTCGGGTTATCCTCATAAAATCCCTAGGCGTTGGGTTTTTAATCCCTGTAGATACTACTCGGTCCCTCATAGCCTGCATGCCTTGAAGACCATCCAATTCGTCCTCAGTAAAGCCTTCATCCATTTCTTTGGTGGAAAAATCAAAATTGAGTGCCTCAGACAGTAGCAACAGTTGGTCCATGTCGTTGGACAGAAGCTCATAAGCAGCCTTCTTATCTTCAGCCTCCGATTTAGTTGCAGCCGCAATCGGATACATTAAAGATGCTATTTTCATATGGTCGGGATTTCGACCCGCTTCCTCAGCGCCTTTTTTTAATGCTGCGTATTCGATCTTGCCGACATCCACATTCCGATAACCTGCAAATATCAATTCTCCCCATCTAGCTGCGAATTGTTTCCCCCGAGTGCTACCTCCTGCCTGTATAACGACAGGCCTCCCCTGAGGAGTCCTCGGCACCGTAAAAGGACCACGGGAACTCAGATATTTTCCCTTGAAATCTATTTTGCGGACTTTATCAGGGTGGGCATAAAGGTTGTTTTCTTTATCGACAACTATCGCATCGTCATCCCAAGAATCCCAATGGCCCAAAACTGCCTCACAAAACTCGTCAGCTCTGTCATACCTCGTATCGTGTTCAGTGTGGGCATCACGGCCCATGTTGCGGGCCTCATTGTCATTCACTGAAGTAACAACATTCCAAGCTGCGCGACCTTTTGTCATTAGATCAAGTGTTTGAAACAATCTGGCCACATGGAAAGGTTCGTAATAGGTTGTGGAATAAGTGGCTCCCAATCCCAGATGTTTGGTAACAGCAGCCATGCTCATCAAACAGGTAACTGCATCAAGCTTTGTGCACCGAATACCATTTTTCACGGTTTCCGAATGATCACCTGCATACATGTCCGGCATAGCCAGTCTATCGTCGAAGAAACCTATATCAAATTTACCTTCTTCAAGGACACGAGCTATGTGCTGGTAGTATTCAGGAGAATAAGTATCTATCCTGGCCTCAGGATGACGCCACGAGGAGGGGAGTGTAGTGCAATTTTGAGCTTGCAAGAAGGCAACTAACTTCATTTGACGCATAACACTATTACTCCTAAGTTAGATTCAGCTGGCTGGGCCAGTCCCAACCTCGCTCCATTATATTCAAATCTAAAATTTCAAAACATTGCCAAAACATTGAATGTTCTTAATTTATACAGGACTTTTGGTTCAGTCATCACTGACAACCTGATTCACAAGCGATCCAATGCCTTCAATTCTTACCTCCACAACATCTCCCACATTTATTTCAGCAGTCTCAGGACAACCCGTGGGTATCACGTCACCTGGATATAGGGTCATAACTTCGGAAACCCAGCTAATCAAATAGGGAATTGGAAATATCATCTCAGAAGTATTTCCTGAACCTGATAACTCTCCATTAACAAAACATTCGATCCGCAAATTTGACGGGTCCTCTATCTCAGTTTGTATGTAAGGTCCCATTGGGCAAAATGTATCAAAATGCTTCCACCTCATAGAAAGACCTTTCCCCGTATCACTCTTTACAGTCTCTTTTGCACTGACATCGTTGACACAGGTATACCCAAGTACATAATCCATGGCCTCTGACTCGCTTACGTGGCGCGCAGTTTTGGATATCACTACACCTACTTCAGCTTCATGTATAACGCTTTTGCAACTTCTTGGATATACGATAGATCCTTGGTGTCCTAGATAAGTACCAGGTTGTTTCATGAAAATACCAGGACCATCTCGATCATCCTTCTCTCCGTAATTCGCAGCTATAGCAGGTACCTTATTGGTTAAAGAAAGAGGCGGTAACAAGGTGGCATCCGACAGCGAGCACACTATCTCCCCCACGCTTTGTATCTCATAGGGAGTGCCCTCGATTTTTCGTATTCCGTCTCCCGATTTAACTCCCCAGTATTCCTGAGAATTAAAGCTGAATCGAACAATCTCCATAAACTGTAACCTCTTGCTAATTTGGGCGATTATAAACTAATTCACAGGTATATTCTGAGACCTTTTAAGTCCCAACCATGCAACTGCAGAGGCCACAATAGCTAGTAAAACAAGAGCAGCACCAGCTATATATGAAATTTGAAAGGCATTCATAAAGGAAGCTATAGAATCCGCATTTGAAGAAGCCTCAAGAATATCCACAGACGGGGACTTAGCCTCGTATATTGAGGTAAACATCCATCCAAGAAGAGTAACTGCCGTCACGCTTCCTAACCCTCTTGATATTGAGGACACCGCTCCTCCAGATCCTAAATCAGAAGAGGGCATTGTTCCCATTATGAGACTTAGATTCGCACTCTGAAATAAACCCATTCCTATACCTACAAACAACATTCGGACTGCAATTTCGAGTAAGGAAGAGTCGGAACCCAGTGTGGTATACGAAATAAGCGCTAAAAATACTATAACTAGCCCTGATACAGTGATAATCCCAGAACCGACTCTGTCAGATAAATATCCCCCTATTGGCGAAAATACAGAGACCGAAACAGCGTTCAAAAGAAGAAAAACACCTAGAACAAAAGATGAAGCTCCCATTATTTCTCCGACAAAATATGGAAGGATAAAAAAATTAACAAAAGATCCCATATATAGGAATAAATTAGAGCAGAAACCGCCCCCAACGGTCAGGTTATTTACTAGTCTAAAATTAAAAAGAGGGTCTGTGATAGTCGACTGACGTCTAACAAAAAATATTCCAGCAACGATAGAAAAGCCCAATGATGCAAATGTTTCGACTCGGAACCACCCTATTGCTGTAGCCGAGTTGATGGTGGCAACGAAGCCGGATAGACAAAAGAAAACAAGTCCTGCTCCGATCCAATCAAAATTTGCTAATGTACCGGGCTTTATATTGGGCCGATTACCAACTCCGCGGATTATAGTTAAAGAACCGATTATCGCCAAAATGCAGATAGGCATTCTTCCGAAAAATATCCAACGCCAAGATACGTACTCCAACGCAATTCCCGCGTATAAAGTTCCCACTATCATCCCTATACTGCCCACCCCCGTCATTACACCAAGTGCCCGACCACGAACTTCAGAAGGAAACAATGATGTTGCTAGAGCCGGGGCAATTACCAAAAGAGCAGAATTACCGACTGCCTGTAGCACTCTAAACCCAACTACGGATTGAATGGTAGGGGAGAATCCTATTGCCATCATGGCCAATGAATAGGCAACCAATCCTAAAATAAAAATTTTTCGAAGTCCGAAAACATCCCCGGCTCTTCCCATCGTTAATTGCAAACCTACTGTTGTACCTAAATAGAAAATAATCATCAGGTAAGTGGTGCTCGGAGAAGAATAAAAATATTCAGATATCCTTGGTAGGGCAACATTTACACTGACATCCAAAGCACTTAGAAAAACACCAGACGAGACGACCAATAACTGGACCCATTGAATCCAGGTTAAAGAACCACTTGAAGATTTGTCTGATTCTTTCTCAGTACCCGGCACTATTCGATGTACGCAGGATCTATTTCAATGCCTAAGCCCGGTGAATCAGGTAATGCAATCCAACCATCTTTCACGACAGGGGGATCTTCGAAGATTGCAAATTTATGCACATAACTGCCTATTGGAGGATCATTTAGCAATTCCAGGTAAGGAGCATTTGGCCACGAGGCCACCAAATGAAGGTGAGCAATAACTCCTATGTCACCCCCTCCATGATGAGGAACGATTTTCTTTCCATAAAACTCAGACAAAACGCCTATTTTTCTTAATTCTGTAATTCCATCAAGCACCATACTTTCTGGCTGTAAAACATCGTAGATGTTGTTCTCAACCATTGTCCTAAATTCATGTATCCCTCTGTTATTTTCCCCTCCGGCTATAGGCAATCCAACAGAATTGTTTAAGCGTTCTAGATCGGCAAACGCATATCTTTGCAATGGTTCTTCCAACCAGTAGACACCTAATTCCTCCAGAAGTTTTGCAGTTTCCAAGGCTCGCCTGAAATCCCAAATTACACCTGGTTGCCATTTGCCATGGGATTGTGCCTGGTTAGCATCTACCATAATTTCCATAGAATCCTTAACAGCTTCCCTGACGAGCTGTACTGTGCGAATATCCTCCTGGATAGAATCGTGGTGCAGTCTGAGTTTTATTGCCTTCCAACCATCCTCCATTAAAGATCCTGCCAATTCTGCCCGCTCTTCGGGGGTAGAGAGCAAAATCATACTCGCATAGGGCATCATCCTATTTTTAGATCCGCCCCAAAGCTTGTACAGCGGTTGCCCACTTGCCTTGCCTATAATGTCCCAAATGGCTATATCAACACCTGCCGCCCCTCTGTAGGGCAGTGTATGGACGTGATATTTCAGTTTTTGAGCAATTTGTTCTATTTCGAAGGGATCCTCTCCCACAACTACATTCTTTACAGAATCGAGTATGGAAGGGTCCATCCCAGGGCCAATGCCAACAATTCCTTCATCTGTATGTACTTCTGTAAAAGATCCGCCTCCCTTACTGAAATGCATCAACCCACCTTCATTCCAAGCCGGCTCAATGCTCCCCACAGATTCAAGTTCTTTAAGGTGGATCAATTTAACGTCAGTAATTTTCATAAATATCAAGTCTCCAGTAATAGCAAAATAGCTGCAGAATTTGGTGATTATAGAATAGATTTATGCCTGTTGATACCAACTCCTATATACTCAACAAAAATTTGTTACTTATGTGGAGATTAACGATAGAATCGCCACCTTAAAAAATACGGAAAGGACATAGAGTTATGGCCGACGAAAAAATTAGAGTAGGTATTATAGGAGCCAATGTTGGGTACGGCTGGACTCCTAGATCGCATGCTCCAGCGATAGCGGAGATGCCAAATGTAGAATTCGCAGCTGTTTGTACCTCTAGAGAAGAAACAGCCAAGGAATCGGCGGATACCTATGGGGTACCCCTTGCATTCAGCAACCACAAAGAAATGTTAGAAAAAGCTGATTTGGACGTGGTCGCTGTAGTTGTCAGAGTTCCAAAGCATTACGACCTTGCGATGGACGTTTTGAAATCCGGGCAAAATATTTATACAGAATGGCCCTTAGGCGCAAATTTAAAAGAAGCTGAAGAGCTAACTTCTTTTGCTAAAGAAAAAAACCTTTTAACTATGGTTGGACTTCAATCCCGCGCGGCACCGATTTTTATGTACCTAAGAGATTTAATACAGGAAAACCATATAGGCGAGGTTCTGTCTGCCAGTCTGCGGCAATTTAGTTCAGGGGTATTATCTAGGCCTCCAGGCCGCACATGGCAAAAGGATGTGGAATTGGGAGCAACTACTCTGACAATTCCGTTTGGTCACTCAATTGACGCCTTATGCATGTGCCTTGGTGAATTCGCCAGTGTTTCGGGAAAGGTATCAACAAAAGTTCCACAGTGGCATGAGCAAGAAACTAACCGCATGGTTGAAGTAAGTTCTCCAGACACGATAATGATAAATGGCACTCTGAAAAGCGGTGCTGCTATATCAGCTCACGTAAGCGCTATCCCGCACCATGGTTCCGGGTATAAATTTGAAATTTACGGAAGAGAAGGAACACTGGTTGTAACTGGCAATGATTCCCCCTCCACAGGGTCATCTAAATTGTGGCATGGAAAATCAGGTGAATCTGACCTAGTAGAACTTCAAATACCTGAAAATTACACTAAAGTTCCTAGTTCCGTGCCTCTTGGTCCTCCTTTCAACATAGCCCAACTCTGGGACCGTTTCGCGGACGGTATCAAATCTAATACCGAATTTGAGCCCAGCTTTTCAACGGCACTTACTAGACACAAACTTATAGATGCAATCCAGAGGTCTTCCGATACAGGAACAACTCAAGAACTTTAAGGGAGCTAATCAGAATGGCAACATTGATTGAACAGCAATATATAGCGAGTCACCCGGGGTCCGCAGAGAGGCACGAAAGAGCAAAGCACATGTTTCCAAATGGGGTGACACATGATGCTCGCAGACAAAATCCGTTTCAGCTTTACTATACCCACGCAACAGGTGCTCACAAGTATGATGTTGATGGAAATGATGTCATCGACTTTTGGAGCGGTCATGGATCCCTAATACTTGGGCACTCTAATCCTGAAATCGTTAAAGTCGTTCAAGACCAAATGGCAAAAGGCACTCATTTAAGTGGCTCCACTGATCTCGAAATACGTTGGGGTGAATTAGTCCAAGAAATGATTCCCAGCGCTGAAAAAGTTAGATTCCACAGTTCCGGTACGGAAGCCGACATGATGGCAATCAGAATGGCCCGAGCTTATACCGGAAAATCCAAAATAATCAAATTTGAAGACCACTTCCACGGCTGGAGCGACTATGTCTCAGCTGATGCCGATGGAATTGGAGGGATTCCTAAGGAAGCTCTCCAAACGGTCATAGTACTACCCCCAAATGATATTTCCATCATAGAACAAACACTTCAAAGCAATGATGACGTTGCGGCCATTATTTTAGAGCCTACCGGGGCCCATATGGGACTGGAGCCAATACTGCCTAGTTTTCTAACAGAACTTCGCGAAATCACAACAAAATATGGTGTCGTACTAATTTTTGACGAAGTAGTGACTGGTTTCAGAATATCAGATGGAGGTGCCCAAGCTTACTACGGAGTGACCCCGGATTTGACTACGTTGGCAAAAATATTGGGTGGGGGGCTCCCTGGTGGGGCAGTATGTGGAAAAGCAGAAATAATAAACATGATTGAACCGAGAGATGACCCTGACTTCAACAAAAATAGAAGAATCGCCCACAACGGCACCTTCAATGCAAATCCCCTCTCAGCTTCATCCGGTATCAAAGCTCTTGAAATCCTTAAAAGAGATCCGATTAATCAGAGGGCAATTGAAATGGGGAGCTTATTGAAGAGAAGCCTGAACGATGTATTGTCCAGACAGGAAGTCCCGGGATGTGTAAGCGGTGTAAACTCTCTTATCCACGTAAGATTGGGTACCGATCACGATTGTGATCATGAAATTTGCATTTTATCTAAGGATGAAATGAGTAAAACTACAAATTCAGCCAGAAATGCTCAACTTAATCTCGCCCTTTTAAACAATGGGGTTCATTCTGGAACCAGGTTCATAATGAGCGCCTTTCATACCGAAGAGGACATATCAAAAACGGCGGACGCTTTTGCTAACGCATTAAATGATATTAGGGCTGAAGGTTTAATCTAGTTATTCCAGCTTATAAGGCAAGAAATCCTGCCGTCAGAATTTGCCAGTTCCATGCCTTGTTCTGTCGGTTTTAAGTCACTCTTCAGGACACGCGTTAAAATCTCATCTTTCCTTGTCCCCTGGTTTACGTAAAGCCGCCTTCGCAGATCACTAATGGCATCTTTCTCAGATCCGTATATATGTGGTCCCAAATGCTCAATAATGTTCAATTCAGGCGCAATTCCCAACTGCCACAAGACATCCATAAGCTCGGGAACTCCAGGCAAATGTACTCTTTCTTCTTCATGCACCTCTCGCCATAAACTTTCAAGGTGGGCCTGTGGAGATTTCATAAAAGCAATAATTACAACTCGCTTACTTGCGTATTGATTAACATTTTCTAAAAATTTACCTATGTTTTCTATCCCATAGGTAACATGGGAACACAAAGCTCCTTCATGAATGTCTATGACAGCGTCTTCCCAAAGCCCAAAGACAGAGGATACATTCTCAATTTTTGCTTCCTCGCAACTATCCTGCAGCTCTAGTAGCATACTTTTTGACGAATCTACAACAGTAACGGCTTCTCTAGATAAGGAAAGTGGTAGAGCCAGTCGTCCTGCGCCACCACCAATATCTACCAATGTCCGGCATTCTGCGAATTCCTGTTCTAGCCTATCGATGACTGGATCACCTTTACGAAATGGATCATCCTTGAAGTTCTGAGCCATTCCTTCCCAAAAATCTTGATTGGGATCAAAGTTTTGCTGGGCCGCAATAGACTGAGAATGATGGCGTCGGACCTGGCTGTGCCACCTATCAACTGCATCCTGAAATTCCGTAATCATGAATTTTAGGATCTTGTCAGTTTATTAATTCTGCCGCCTATCAACCATTCCGCTACGAATATGTTACCGTCCCCATCCGAAGCGATACCATGAGGACTGTTGAATTTCCCGGGAACCAATGTGCTGTGAGGGACATTTGGCCACCCTTCATTGAATTTGAACGCGCCTGTATTTTCTCCAAGGTAAGCTACAGGTTCGTCATCTAAATCCAATAAAGTTATACGAGAGCCTCTCAATTCAGCCACAATGAGCAGCTCACCCCAGGCTGCAAAACCGCTAGGGCTATGAAGCCAGTCAGCTCCTGCGCCAGTACCAAAAGCTCTCAAAAAACTCCCGTCAAGTGAGTAAACTTGGATTTGACCGTTACTCCTATCAGCTATATAGAGTTCATGGTTGTCTTTTCTAGTATCAACCCAAATACCGTGAGGAGTAGCAAACCTCCCACCTTCACCTTCGGTACCATCGATGGTCTTAATATAGTCGCCAGATTTAGTATAAAAATGAATGAGGCTAGAACCATATCCGTCGGCGACTATAATATCCCCATTGCCCCCGTTCTTTTCTTCGTATACAGCAACATCGGTCGGCGAATATTTTTCACCCGAATTGTAAATATCAATGTCAGGTCTAGAGATTGACATCGATTGATCTCCATCCACCGAGACTTTCACTACCTGACCTGACAAATTGTCAGCCAACCAGAGAAATTCATCATTATTTTCTTGGACAAGAGTCATACCATGGGCATTTTCAACTCCGGCCTCCCAGGAATTAACCAGTTCACCTTGCTGGCTGAACACTAGGATTTTCGGTTCGCTCTGATGGAATGTTATGACATTCCCAGTTTTCGAGCTCACGACTATTCCATGATGAGCCCAACCGTCTTTCACACTATCAGCACCTGGCGCTTCTACCCATTTTTCGTGCCACGCGTAATTATGATTTGAGTTTCCTATCTGCATTTTGCGTACCTCCGCAACAGTTTTTGAGATAAGTGTGGATCATCAAATCCCAAGCGTGATGCATTTAATTCAAAACTAATTTAGTAAATCTCCCGCCAATTAACCATTCAGCCACATATATATTCCCCGATTCGTCCACAGTTATTCCATGAGGACTATTAAATCTCTCTGGGCCCAATCTAGAAGGTCTTTTGATATCGCCAGAATCAGAAATTTCATTCGGCCATCCTTCAGATTTAGCAGCGAGTTCGTCCGGAAACAAATATCTTACCAAGCTATCTTCTAAGTCTAAAATAGCCAGGCGAGCCTCTAGTTCAGCTACGATCATCAAATTTCCTGTGATCGCAAACTCACTGGGTGTGGTGAAAAATTCCTCGCCAAAAGTCCTCAAATAGTCCCCATCTAAATTGAACACCTGCACTCTGCCGTTGGCTCTGTCGGCAACGTAAAGTTCCGGGGTAGATTTTCTACGATCAATTACTATGCCATGGGGACAACTGAAATGACCCGAGCCCTCTGAGCCATCTATTGAAAGAATGTATTCTCCCTCGGCATTAAACTTATGCACCAGGCTCGCACCATACCCGTCAGCTACCCAAATGTCGCCTAACCCACCAAATCGTATTTCATCAACCGCTATGGAAGTCGGTGCATATCTGCTATGTCCATAATCTGGGTGGGTAGGGTTAGGAAGACTTAAGATAAAGTGACCTTCCAAGTCATATTTACTGACTATCCCTGATTTATTTTCTGCACCCGGGGGGTATTCGTACGAAAATTCTGGCAGTCTTTTGGACCCGTTGTCTGCAATCCATAGATAGTCATTTCCATCATCATTTACCACAGTAATGCCATGTGCATCTGTGAAATTGCCCAACCAGGAATGAATAATGTCACCGTCCTGGGTGTATATAAGAATTTCAGAACTTCCGCTATCGCATGAAACTATGCGCCCATCGGAGGTAGTAGCCATTCCAGGGTGTGCCCAACCAGATAGCGATTCTTGCGCCTGGTCACGGCTGCCCCAATTCTCAACCCAATCGTAACTTGGAGTAGTCATCACATTTCCTACGTATTGAAGCAGGCTGGAAAAAATCCAGCCCGCAGTCCCATTAAGGGTGGAGAATTACTTTAGTATAGCCATCCACTCTTTGATCAAATTTTGTGTAGGCATCTGGAGCCTCATCTATCGAGACTTCATGGGAAACCACAAAACTAGGGCTGGCTTTCTCAGCAATAATCAAATCTCTTAGATAGGCATTATATTTTTTCACGTTGCATTGACCCGTGCCCAAACGTAAGCCTTTTTCAAACAGTTTTCCAAAATTTAAGAGTAAAGCTCCCGATTTAGCAGATTCATTCACTCCTCCTGGATCTGAAGGCACATACAATCCAGGTATTCCCATCATTCCCGTGGGTTTCACCACATCAATCATTTGATTTAGAACCACGTTGGGAATCTCTTCCTGTTCCCCGCCGGCAGCAGAAGAACCTTGTGCTGCAGCTTGATAGCCGACAGCATCTATCCCTTTGTCTACCCCCGTGTCATTCCTAATATCCCTTATCTGTTCTACAGGGTTACCGTCATCAAAGTTAATTGGAATCGCCCCAATACTTTCAGCTTTATCCAACCTCTCCTGAACGTGGTCGATGCAATATACTTCGGCAGCACCTCTAATCACCGAACTGTAAGCTGCCATCAACCCCACCGGACCAGCACCAAAAACAGCTACACTTTCCCCCGGACTTACATCAGCAAGTTCTGCCCCGTGATATCCAGTGGGAAATATATCGGCCAACAAGGCAAAGTCAGCTTCAAACTGATCTCCCTTTGGAAGAGGCAAACAATTAAAGTCTGCGAAAGGCACTTGCATATATTCAGCCTGGCCTCCCACCCAAGGACCCATTGCTACATAACCATAAGCTCCGCCTGCGAACCCGGGGTTTACTGTGGTACAAAATCCCGTGTAGCCCCGCTGGCAATTCTTGCAAAACCCGCAAGCAACGTTAAAGGGCATTACCACTCTATCCCCAACAGATAAATTCTTAACCGCTGAACCTAATTCCTGTATAACTCCCATGTTTTCATGGCCAAATACTATGCCAGGTTCTGCAGCTGTACGGCCTTCATACATATGCAAATCAGACCCACAAATACAACTCGACGTTATTTTCACTATTACATCATTTGGATGTAATATTTTGGGGTCGTCAACAGTCTCTACAGCTACCTCAAAGGGTTTTTTATAAACAACAGCTTTCACAGTGTTTCGCTCCTTGTTTTATATAACTAATCTAGTTCCAACCGCGCACATACTATTATTATTGGAGTCCTCTGACAAATAGTCATATGTAATAAAACATAACGAAATATGTTTTAATCTCTTGATTGGAGTTTTTAGGGTGTTATTATTCGATTAGATAAATCAATATTTAGGTCAACGGCAGTGATATGCAATATTTAAAAACCATTGGATTCAATTCAAATCAACCGATTGGACGCGGCTTCAATTACCCGTACGATATAGCCTTTAGTGACGATAATAGAATATTTGTCCTTAACAGAATGGGAGGTCATAACTCTTCAGGGATCAGGATCCAAATTTGTACATACGACGAAAGTTGGCTAGGTGAATTTGCTACAGGACCTGGAAAAGGAGATAGTCAGTTTGTGATACCGGTTTGTATGTCATTCAATAGCAAAGACATGCTGTACGTAACTGATGAATCGCTAAATGATGTCAAAGTCTTTGACAACCAAGGCAATTACGTAACCAAGTGGACTATGAATCCAACCGGACCTCAAAAATTTGCCGGCCCTAGCGGGATTACTCATGGCCCGGATGACTCTGTATATCTGGTGGAGCAATATGCACACAAAATAAGCAAATTCACAGAAGATGGCCAATTACTTTTCTCATGGGGTTCAGAAGGTGCAGGAAATGGGGAGTTCAATTTGCCTTGGGGCATTTCCACAGATGTTGAGGGGCATGTATATGTAGCAGACTGGGGTAACGACAGGATTCAAAAATTCACTGATGATGGTGAATTCATGGCCACCTATGGCGAATCGGGATACCGAGAAGGGCAATTTAATAAACCAAGTTCGGTCGCGGTCGATAGCAAAGGATTTATTCACGTGGCTGACTGGGGAAATGAACGAGTACAGGTATTAAATCCTAGAGGTGAATTCCATCAGCTTTTGGAAGGTGAAGCCACTCTATCTAAATGGGCAGAGGAATGGCTCGAGGTTAATCTGGATGAATATGATTTGAGAAAAGAGTCCAATTTGTTGGTTAAGGAACTACCTAAGCACCTTCAAACCCCTTATCACAAAGCCTCTCAATCGGAGCCAATATTCTGGGGACCCGTCTCGGTAAAAATAGATTCGGAGGACCGACTCTACGTCACTGAACACAGTAGACATCGAATTCAAATATATGAGCAATAAAAGAACAAGTCCGTAAATCCAATCCAAAATTATTTAAGAGGTAAAAATGGGGTCAACAAATAGAGTATTAGCAGCACATTTGGCAAGAAGGGCCGCATTTGGAGCCACCCCGGCAGAACTCGACGATTACTGTGAGATGGACTACCAAGATTTGGTTGAACACTTAATAACTAAAGTAGATTCCTCACACATTTCCGATCATCTGATTTTTAGGAGACATGTCGATCTACATACTATGCAAGGTCATAACGCTGTTTACTGGGGATACCGGATGATTTCGACTGACAATCCCTTTGTTGAGAAAATGGCTTTATTCTGGCATGGAGTTTTCGCAACAGCTGAAAATAAGCTAAACAATATCGGTTCACTAACTAACCAGATCGATATGTTTAGGAGGAACGGTCTAGGTAGATACAACGACCTACTGATAGAGCTTTCAAAAGACCCTGCAATGCTTATTTGGCTCGATAATCATACCAACCACAAGGATTCGATCAATGAAAATTATGGAAGGGAAATCTTAGAGCTGTTTTCTATGGGTGTAGGGAATTACACAGAGGATGATATTAAAGAGTGCGCAAGAGCCTTCACCGGTTGGACCGTGAAAAACGGTGAATACCTTTCAATGATGGCCGTTAAAGATTCCATCTGGCCTTATGGAAGAATACTTTGGCACCATGAATACAGAGATACTGACCATGATGCTGGGGAAAAGACCTTTTTGGGCGAAAATTCAGATTTCAACGGTGATGGCATAATTGATGTAATCTGCAAGCAAAGAGCCACAGCAATATTTGTAGCAAGGCATTTATATAATTTTTTCGTTGCAGATGAGGTTCCCGTACCCCAATGGTCTAGCACCCCTCCAAGAGACCCTGAAGCCGTAAATACTCTTGCTGATGCTTACATGGAATCCAATCACGATATCAGATCAGTGATGAGGGTCCTATTCAATTCTGATTTTTTCAAAAATTCAAAATTCAAACGGGTCAAGAGTCCGACTGAACTAATTATTGGTACCTTGCGAAATACTCGGGAATATCAAGTACCTGACGGCGGAGAAATAGGAATCTACAACATTGGTGAAGAATCGGGATACATGGGTCAGAAATTGCTAGATCCCCCCTCAGTAGAAGGGTGGCATACAGGAGAAGAGTGGATTACCAGCGGATCTCTTGTGGATAGAGTGAATTTCGCAACCAGTCATATTGGGAATGAATCCAATCCTGGAGTTAAAACACTCATTGAGAGAGTAGGCCTAGAAGACAAAAATCCCGAAAAATTGGTGGATGACTGTCTGGAGGTACTTGGCTGTGTTGAAATCGAAACAGATACATATCAAAAATTAGAAGAAGTCGCGGCGGCTGGATTAAAAAAATCAGATTCACCAGAAAAGGTATCCTCTGATTTAATTATTGAACTATTTAAATTGATCGTTTCGAGTCGGGAATACCAGCGGTGCTAGGTAGAAATATAGTTATTCAAAAAGATTAAATACTTGGTTTTCTTGTTGTAGAACCTGAACGAAAGTAGCACATTTGGGCATGTCCTTGATTTTGGTAGCCCCAATATAAGTACATGCCGACCTAACTCCCCCGATTATTTCAGTCAGTGTATCCTCAACAGTGCCCTTATAGGGAATTTTTATATCTTTCCCTTCCGCACCTCTATATCCGTCTTTGCGTGCACCATGGATTTCCATAGCCCTATCAGAGCTCATGCCATAAAATTCCATCTTCCCATCAGTAATATCGACCTCAGATTCCTCATGACCTGCGAGCATACCACCCAACATAACGAAGTCAGAACCAGCGCCAAAAGCCTTCGCAAGATCCCCAGGGTATACACAACCGCCATCTGCGATCACCTGTCCGCCTACACCATGGGCCGCATCAGCACATTCAATAATCCCAGAAAACTGTGGTATGCCTACTCCCGTCATCAAACGAGTAGTACATACTGAACCAGGTCCTATGCCACATTTGACTATATCTGCACCACGCAAAATAAGTTCCTCTGTCATCTCGGCTGTAATCACATTACCTGCAATTATTGTTTGTTCCGGAAATTCTTCTCTCATTTGTGCAACGAAATCGACAAAATTTTCGTGGTACCCGTTTGCAACATCAATCGTTATAAAAGGAATCTCAGGATATTTCTCAAGAACGACTTTTAAAGTCAAAAAATCGGGAGCGTCTTCATCCCAAATCTTGTTGGTGCCAGTACAGATAGACACATAGTTGAGATCTAGGCCTCCGTCGACAGCATGGTCCCAATCTTCTGGCTCATAATGTTTCCTCAATACCGTAAGCATTTTGTAATTCTGTAACACCTTGGCCATTGAAAAAGTTCCGACCCCATCCATGTTTGAGGCGATAATCGGAATACCTTTGAACTCCTTACCGGAATTCAAAAATTTAAACTCTCTTTCCATATCAACATCTCTTCTTGATGTCAGCTTTGAGCGCTTCGGTTTTAGTAAAACATCTTTGTAATCAAGTTTTAAATCAGATTCTATTCGCATTTATCTTTCCCCATTCTTCAACTAGGCTCACATTGAGCCGCTGAGTAATCCTCTATCAATTCTAAACATGCCGATAGGTGAATAACAGTGTTCAATAGTACCAAACGTTTAAGGCAAGGTTGTGTGACTAATGAAACCTCTATAAAGTTTGGTAACCAAAAACATTTAGAGGATCGAGACGTTATGGTTTGGCAAGAAGAAATGGATGAGCTAAAGAGAAGGCTTGAGATGGCTAGAGGTATGGGTGGTAAGGAGGGTATTGACCGACAACATTCCAATGGGAAACTAACTGTCCGAGAACGTATAGAGGCTATTTCAGACCCTGGAACATTCAAAGAACTTTCCGCATTGGCAGGCAGTGCCAGATATGAAGACAACGAGTTAGTAGATTTCACTCCATACCCACGAGTAATTGGTACAGCGCATTTAGGTGGAATGAGAGTAATGCTGGATGGAGGAGATTTCACAGTGCGAGGAGGGGCAGGGGAGAGAGGAACAGGAAGCCAACCTAGTTCATTAAAATACGCTCTTCAATGGCGTATCCCTCTTGTAAGACTCCTTGATGCGGTTGGAGGAAGTGTAAGGACTTTTGAGCAAATTGGTAGGACTTACTTACCTGACGGTGGAGGAACCTCAAAGGCAGTTGATTTACTTAATGAAGTTCCGGTGGTTTCCGCTGTCCTAGGGTCTGTTGCAGGTCTACCAGCAATTGAAGCTTGTCTATGCCATTTTAGTGTGATGGTTAGGGACACTAGTCAGGTTTTCGCGGGCGGACCGCCCGTGGTGAAGGCAGCATTAGGCTATGAAGTAACTAAAGAAGAGTTAGGAGACCATAACAGCCAGGTCTTTAAGACAGGAGTTATAGATAATCTCGCAGAGTCGGAAGAAGAAGCATTTGAAATGATTCGAAAGTTTCTTAGTTACATGCCTACTAGTGTTTGGAAAAAACCCGAACGAATAAATGTTGGTGATGACCCAAACAGAAGAGATGAAGAGCTTTTGTCAATTATTCCTCGCAGAAGTAAGAGAAGATATGATCCATACAAGATTTTGAACCATGTGATGGACCATGATTCATTTTTTGAAATAGCTCCGTTTTACGGTCAATCCAAGATAACCGGATTAGCTAGAGTTAATGGATACCCAGTAGGTGTTCTAATGAACAATCCTAATCATCTGGGCGGATCTACAGATGTAGCCTCTGGAGAAAAGACGATACGCTTAGTAAGTCTTTGTGAAACATTCCATATACCCATAGTGTCCTTCGTCGATGAACCTGGCTTTATGGTAGGAATAGATGCTCAAAACCAAGGCATTGTGAGGGCAGGGGCAAGATTGGTAATAGCGAACGCGAGAAGTCAAACACCCTGGATAAGCTTTTATTTAAGGCAAGCCTACGGCGTAGCTGGCCAAACAAACCATCGACCGACCGGAATGTACCACCGATATGCCTGGCCGTCTGCCAAATGGGGATCAATGCACATCGAAGGTGGGGTATCTGCTGCATACAGACGAGAAATAGCTGCTGCTGAAAACCCTGAGGAAAAACGACTAGAAATTGAAGCACGCCTTCAGGCTATGGCCTCTCCCTTTAGAACTGCAGAAGACACAGGCGGTGAAAGTAGTTCGCACGGCATAGACATAATAGATCCGAGGGATACGAGGTCTCTATTATGCGACTTCATTGATATGGCCCAAGATATGCTTGATACACAGCTAGGGCCTCCTAACTCTCCATACGTTCCCTGATAGCCCCAGCCTTTAATATATCTGGCCAGACCATAAAACATACAGTCACTAGTAGCACTCCAAGTAACCCATCAACAAGTATCGCTACCCTTACCCCTAAAATCTCGGCAATTGTTCCTGAAATCAATAATCCTAAAGGCAACGAATAAACTGCTAGCTGTCTTAATCCCATGACCCGCCCTCTTAAGTTATCTGGTGTTAAAGATAAAAGCATCATAGCTATTGACACCACACATATTGATTGACCTAGGCCACCAATAAATAGGGCGGGTAAGGAAATAATAAAGCTGGGAACCAAAGCCAATAAAATGATTGCGACACTCCACAAAAAAGCTCCTCCAATCGCAAATCTACCTATTCTTCCCGAGCTATCCCTCCCTCCAGCAAAAAGAGACCCCAGAACTGCACCTAAAGAATAAGTTCCCATCATGAAGCCTAGTCCTGTAGATGTAGAATCAAACACTTCTTTTGCAAGTACTGAAATAAGACCAAAATATATAGGAAATGTAGCTAGATTTATTATCACAGCCAAAGCTAATAAAGCTGCGATAACTGGGGTTTGATTTACGAATCTTACTCCCGCCTTCAAGTTATTAAGAACATTTAAATCTCTCAAGGATTGATTAGGAGAAATATTTCCTATATTTATAGCGCATAACAACGATATAAAATAAAGCGCAACTATAATTCCATAGCTAACTTTGACGTTTAAAAAAGCTAACACTATCCCTCCAACCACAGGTCCAATCATCTGCGTTACATCCCCTCCCGCTCTTGCTAAAGCTACTCCATTGTTTAAGTTCTTATCACCAACTACAGCAGGCAATATCGACTGTCTAATGACCATATCGAATGTTTTGGAAAGCCCTAATAAACCGGCCATGACCAGAATAACAATCGTATCCAGGGTGCCTAGGAGAGTTATAGCAAGAATAACGAGACCATTAAGGACAAATGACCCTCTCACCAGAATCAATAACAACTTTCTATCGAACCGATCAACTATCACTCCGAAAGCCGGAGACATAATAGTTCCCATAAAACGCAAGGCGCCATAAAGGCCGACCAAGAGAGGGGAACTAGACATTTCCAATATAAGCCAGGAAAGAACCACTAATTCCATATATTCTGCCCAAGCTTGTAGGCAATCAGAGGTCCAAAGGAATCTGTAATTTCTTATTTTGAAACTACTGAACGTTTTCTTTAGATGTGTTTCAGTTATCATTTTTAAATCTTATTTGAATCTGGAAATCCAGCCAGCAAATATATACTCTTGACGACATGAATGCACCTGTAATGGACAAATAACTCGTATGAGGGATAAAAAAATGGGTCAAAATATAAGCCCTGAAGACTCAAGAATTACTTGGAAAGGAACGGTATCCACAGAAATTACCCAGGATGGGGTCATGCCATGGAGAATCCCGTTTGCTGAAAAAGACTTATTCGCATGGCAACTTGTCGAACGTGCTGCAATGCCAGCCGGCATACGGATTGAATTTGACATCGACACCGCGTCTCTAGAATTGTTTTTTGACTCCGCATCAGAGAGAAGCCCAATAGACATATTTTGCGACGGTGAATTTAAAGCTACATTAGACACAGCTGATCTGAATTTTGTGAGGGTTGAAAATCTAGGTACACAAAACAAAACGATCCAAATATGGTTACCTCAATACGGAGAATTTAGACTTAATAAATTAATAATCGAAGACGATGCATTTTTAGCCGAAGCAGAAGACCCAAAACAAACAAAATGGATCACCTATGGAAGCTCAATAACTCAATGTCGAGATGCTAATTCCCCAAGCAGGACTTGGCCAGCTATTGTCGCAAGAAAAAACAACTTAGACTTAACTTGCTTGGGATATGCAGGTCAATGTCATTTAGATCCCATGGTCGCTCGGACAATCAGAGATCTACCTGCAGATATCATATCTATGTGCCTTGGCATAAACATATACACCGCCTCTTCATTAGGAGAACGTACCTTCCAGCCCGGCATATTGGGATTTGTACGAATATTGAGGGAGAAGCACCTTAATACCCCTATAATTGTGATGTCCCCAATATATTCTCCTGGTAGAGAAAAAACAGTAAATGATGCTGGATTAACTCTTGAATACATTAGGGATGAAATCAAGAATGCGGTAGACATAATGGCAAACTCGGGGGACCAAAATATTTATTATTTGGACGGTTTGACTGTATTTGACAACCA
>RQOP01000051.1 GCA_008373095.1 SAR202 cluster bacterium
TGAAAGCGCCAAACAAGCGGGTGCTGATCATGTGGGTAATGATGACATGATAGCTGAGATAGAGAATGGTTGGCTTGAATTTGACGTGTCAATAGCTACACCTGACATGATGGGTAAAATAAGCAAGCTGGGAAGAATTCTTGGACGAAGAGGGTTAATGCCCAATCCCAGAACTGGTACGGTTGTTGCTCCAGAGGACATTCCTAGAGCAATAGACGAAGCTAAAAAAGGTAGAGTTGAATTCCGATTAGATAAAGATGCTTTAATTCACGCACCCATTGGCAAGGCGAGTTTTGAAGAGAACCAGTTAATGGATAACCTTACGACCTTGGTAGATACGATACTTCGTGGTAGGCCATCAGGCGTCAAAGGACAGTTTCTGAGGTCAGCTTTTTTAACATCAACTATGGGTCCAAGTGTTCCCATTGATATTGCAGGGATTATGGATCTTAGAGTAGAATAGTTGAGTTGCCACAGACTGCGGGTTCCGGGAGACTGGATTAAATAGACCTGCATAGGCGGGGATGAAGCCAATGAGGCTCAATACAATACCCGGCAGTGGCCGGGTTTTTTTTTGGCCTGATGAATACAAGTAAATTTTGTGGAGAAATATATGCCTACTGATAGAAAGGCACAGGATATTGAGTCACTAAAAGAGGCTATGAGTAGTTGCACCATAGCTATATCCACTGATTATTCAGGATTGAATGTATCAGAGATGAGTGAACTAAGAACAGTCTTAAGGGAAAGTGGTATCAAGTATAAGGTTGTAAAAAACACTTTACTGGGGATAGCCGCAGATGAGGCTGACATGCCGGCGATCAAGGATCTCATAGACGGTACAACGGCAATAGCATTCGGCTATGGGGATGAACAAGCACATGCGAAAATCATTACAAAATACGTTGAAGATTCGGGTGTGGGTTTAGAAATAAGGGATTCATTGATTGGTTCTCAAATCTTTACTTCAGATCAATTGAAACAATTGGCGGATCTTCCGGGTAAAGAAGAGTTGGCAGCAAAATTAGTTGGGCAATTGCACGGACATTTGGCAAGCCTGGTGTATGTTCTGAACAACCCATTAAGTCGATTGGCTAGAACTTTGAATGCTCCATCCAGTAATTTAGTAAATGTGTTGAACGCTCGAGTTCAACAGGGTTCTTAATAATAAACATAAGTAAATAAAAATGAGGAGAATGGAAAATGGCATTGTCGAAAGATGAGATATTAGAAGCTATAAAAGAACTGCCAGTTATTGAATTGGCGGGTCTAGTAAAAGATCTAGAAGAAGAATTTGGGGTCAGCGCGGCAGCAGCAGCACCAGTTGCAGTTGCGGCTGCTGCAGCTCCTGCAGACGCTGGTGCAGCACCTGCAGCTGAAGAACAAGATGCGTTCACGATCAACTTAAAAGAGATCGGGGATAATAAGATCAATGTTATTAAAGCAGTTAGAGCCGCTACATCTCTGGGGTTAAAAGAGGCAAAGGATTTGGTAGAGAGCGCTCCTGTGGCTGTGAAAGAAGGTGTGGGAAAAGAAGAAGCTGATAGCGTAAAGAAGGAATTGGAAGAGGCTGGGGCCGTAGTAGAATTGGCTTAGTTAATACTTCCGATCGAACATTATTTTATAGATTGGGACGGATTCTATATTACGAGTGCGTCCCAGTCTAATTACTCAAATATGGAATAGTTTGAGGCCCTTCAGGTAAGACGCAAACTGTTCCATTCAAATATTTTCCTTTTAGTAGCTCAGAAACCTTTGAAGAAACGTCGTGCGCAGGTATTAGATGGGCTTCCACTATTTGTTTGTCGGACAGATTATCAGATTTAAGGTACACTTCGCTGTCCAATTGAATTGAGGCTTGTATTTGTACTTGCCACTGATCGTGCCTTTGATAATCGGGGGATTCAATCATTTTGATGAGAGATTCGGGATTCTTTTTTGATTTCAGTATCTCCCCGTAGGACCCATGATCAGGAATTCCATCTGAGCATTCTGCAGCGCAAATAATGCTTCCATTCTTTTTTACAATTTGATGGGCAGCGGACATACCTTTCACTGCCTGGTATAGATTCATATCTAGGGGGTAACCGCTGTTAGTTGTTACTACAATATCGAAAGGGGTATCAACTTTTTTCATTGCTGTAGAGTGTGCAAATTCGCAGGCTGCTTTATGGACCTCAAATATTTCTCCGGCGTAAACGCTGGTTATTTTATGTTTTTTATTGATTGTTACATCTAGACTGAAATCTGGTGGGGATGTTGTCGCGATTTCTCTTATAGAATCATGAATAGGATTTCCATGGGTTATTCCCCATTTCGAGTTAGGATGATTAATCATATCGGAGTCGTGGAGATTCATTATGGTCTCAAATCCAGCTAATCCTGGCGCGATCATTTTTGGACCCCCACTGAATCCTGCGAAGAAATGAGGTTCCACAAACCCTGTGGTTATCTTGAAGTCTGATTTTAACCAATTTGAATTTAATAAGATTGGAATACCAGCTTTTGTTAGGCCAATTTCGGTTAAATTATCTTGATCAAAAGCATCATGATTCAATATGTTATACCCCCCTCTCATGGGGGCCTCTCCCAGCATAGATAATAGTTCCAATTCGGTGTTTTTGCGATGAGTACCAGTTGCTATAAATATGGTTATGTCTGACGGGGGAATATGTTCCAATTCCTTCAATATCAATGGTAAAACAGTTTTGTTGGGCATGGGCCTGGTGATATCACAGACACTTATTCCTACTTTTTGGCCTGGAGCTACGGATTTGCGAAGAGGAGGTTTTCCCACTGGATTTCGTAGGGCAGTTCTAACTGCTCCTAATTCATCTGGGAGCCCAGGTAAAAAATCAGGTTCGATAACTGTAGTCTGATCGTCTGGTAACTCTACTATTAATCCTGATTTACCATACGCCAAATCTATTTTCATGTTTGCGTTCCTATTTCCTCATTCAACCCGTAGCAGTGCTTCGCATAGGTGTGCAGCATCAACTAAATCCGGTATAGTCACATACTCCCTCACTGTATGCATACCGTGGTCTGCCATACCGACAACCACTGAACTTATGCCATTTAATCGAAAAACATTCCCGTCAGTGCCCCCCCCTGAGGATTTCATGATTGGGTCTAAACCTAGTCCGCGCAAAGTTTCCTTCACTCTCATTGTGGCTGGGTCATCATCGGTAAGAGTGTAAGTCTCAAATTCTACATGAAAATCATTATCTATCGTGGCTTCTGGAAACAGTCTCTCTACTTCATTTATTGCATCGGTGATCTGGACTCTCAGCTCATCCAAATTTTCTAAATTCGTGCTACGGAATTCACCTCTTACAGTGGTAGATTCAGGTACAGCGTTTCTGACGGTTCCGCCTTCAATCGTTCCCACGTTAACGGTAGTGGTTTCATCTAGTCTTCCCTGAGGCAGCCTGATGATAATTTCCGAAGCTATTCTAATGGATGACAACCCTTTTTCAGGCTCTACTCCAGCATGAGCTGCTCTTCCTGTGATCTCAATATCAAATCCTATATAAGTTGGACTTGATGCGGTTATTTGACTGACAGGTCCCTCACCGTCAAACACAATAGCCTCTTTGGCAGTAATAAGTGAGAAATCTAAGTTCCGTGCACCTACTAAGCCAATCTCTTCTTCTCTGGTAAACGCTAGCTCTACCGGGTGAAATTCGACTCCGTCTTCCTTTATAGATTCGAGGGCTTCAAGAATTGCTGAAACGCCGGCCTTACAATCCCCACCCAATATTGTCGTTCCGTCAGATACAATTTTGTCCCCTTCCACGGAAGGTTTAATCCCTCGGCCTGGTTCGACAGTGTCCAGATGTGCAGATAACAAAATTGGATTCGGTCTTCCATCTGTGGCAACTAAGTTTCCATAATCATCCCTCATTGTGGTGAATCCTAAGGACTCTAGGCGCGCGGTAAGATCTTTAGCCATATCTTCTTCTTCTCCTGAAGGGCTATCGATTTTAGCGATGTCACAAAAGGTTTGTACCAGTCGGTCTCTTTTAATCATGTTATAACTCTTATTTCAGATTTGTTTATTGGATTTAATAAAAGGTTTTTAGCACGTCTTCAATATTAATTGATGTTTTTAGTATGGTCGATATTTGTTTGAAATAGGCATTCTACGGTCTCTGCCAAAATTTTTAGAGGTTATTTTTATTCCTGGAGCTGATTGGCGCCTTTTATATTCATTTAAATCAACAAGTTTTAATATTTGGATGACGATATTAGCTTCAAATCCATCTTTTAATATTTCTTCTATCCCGAGGTCTTGTTCGATGTATTTTTCTAATATGGCATCCAAAATTTCATATTCTGGTAGGGTGTCAGAATCTTTTTGGTCCGATCTTAATTCTGCGCTAGGGGGCTTGGTTAATATTGCATCTGGTATCCGATCAGTTCCGTATTTTTCATTAATATGATGGCAAATTTCGTAAACCATCATTTTGGGAAGGTCTTTTATTACTGAGAAACCGCCAGCCATATCACCGTATATGGTGGCATATCCAACCGCCATTTCACTCTTGTTTCCCGTCGTTAATAATAGGAAACCAAATTTGTTAGATAAGGCCATCATTAGGTTGCCTCTAATTCTGGATTGGATATTTTCCTCGGCTACTCCCCACATTGTTCCATTAAATTGGTCGGTTAAGCTCCGCTCAAAAACTTGGAATATTTCTTCTATTTCGATTGCGTCCATTTTAATGTTTAGATTATTCGCCAGAGTCTTAGCGTCTGTTTTACTACCAGAGGAAGAAAATCTGGATGGCAAAGATATACCAACCACATTTTCAGGTCCTAATGCTTCTACTGCGATTGCTGCTACTAAACTAGAATCGATTCCGCCAGACAAAGCTATCAACACTTTGCTAAACCCACATTTTTTTACGTAGTCTCTAGTGCCCAATACCAATGCTTGGAATATTTCCTCGTTCTGATCAATAGTTTTTGTTGTTGGGCATGGAATGCTTTTGAACTCTTTTTTCTCTTGAGGGAGGGATATATTTTTTGATCCGATTGATTCCTCAAGGGCAGATGATTTCTGGAATTTAGGAAGTTCAAAGTCATAAATGTATAAATGCTCTTTAAACTGATCAGCCCTCATGAGTATATTTCCTGTAGGACCAACCACCAAGCTACCACCATCGAACACCAGCTCATCTTGTCCCCCCACCATATTTATGTAGGCTATATAGACGCCATTGTCTCTAGATCTTTCTATTAAGACATTTTCTCTTTCTTTCCGCTTACCCAAATTAAAAGGGGATCCATTAATGTTTATAATCAGAGAGGCGCCGTTATTACTTTGTACATTGGTTGGTCCGGATGAGAACCATATGTCTTCACATACATTTATCCCAAACCTTACTCCATTTAGATCGTATACAGGAAAATTACTGCCTTCCTCAAAATAACGTTTTTCATCAAAAACACCGTAATTGGGGAGGTGTACCTTTTGGTAAGTGTCGACCATTTCCTGGTTGTTAGTCACAGCTGCAGAGTTGTATAACTTATCTTTTACGGGTTCAGCGAAACCATATATGGCTGTTATATGACCTGTAGATTTTGCGATTTTTTGTGCTGCGGAAACGTTGTCGGAGACAAAGTGGGGTTTGAGCAATAAATCTTCAGGAGGATATCCCGTTACAGCCAATTCCGGGAAAGCTACAACGTCGGCGCCAAGGGTTTCAGCTTCTTCTATATACTCGATGATTAAATTTGAATTTTGTTCCAAATCACCTACTGTTGGGTTAATTTGGGCTAATGCTAATCTTAAGGTAGGCAACTCTAATACTATCCATCTATATAACTTAGAATGTGTTTATGGTTGCTATTCTACTGAATTGGTATAGATTTAGCTTTTAGATTCTACAAATTTCTGGATTCTATCAATTGCTGCTACTAAGTTTTCAGTTGAGTTAGCGAAAGAGATCCGTATATGTCCGGTGCCATATTTGCCAAACGACTCCCCTGCTAATACTGCCACTCCTGCTTCTTCTAGAACTTTGTTCGCAAAGTCAGAGCTACTCATACCTGTTCCTTCGACATTGGGGAAGGCGTAAAAGGCACCGCTAGGGATTGCGCACTTAATCCCCTTTATATTGTTTAGTCCTTCTACCACGATGGATCTTCGCTTTTTGAATTCCTCAACCATTCTATTTGAATCTTCTTGAGGGCCGTCTGTTGCTTCTATAGCAGCCCTTTGGGTGAAACTGGCAGTACAGGACACACTGTTGGTAACCAACCTGGAAATAGGCTCAACGAGGTCGTCTGGGAAGACTCCGTACCCGATTCTCCATCCAGTCATGGCGTAAGTTTTGGAATAACCGTCGAGAATGACGGTTCTATCAATCATATCTGGGAAACTAGCGATACTGTGATGAGATCCTTCATACAAGAAACGTGAATATATTTCGTCCGATAGCACAGTAATGTCATTCTCTTTTGCGAGTTCAGATAACGCTTCTAAATTCTCTTTGTCTATAACACTTCCACATGGGTTGTTTGGGGAATTGATAATCATCAATTTAGTTTTGCTCGATATCTGGCCTTTCACCTCTTCTATGTCCAAATTGAAAGAGTTTTCTTCATGCAATCTCATTGGAACTGCTTTTCCGCCACAGAACTCGATCATCGATTCGTAAATAGGGAACCCAGGATTGGGATATAGAACTTCATCCCCATTTTCTATCATTGCCAGAATTATGAAAAACATTATTGGCTTACCCCCTGGGGTAACAATGACGTTTTCTTTTTTGACGCTTATTTCTCTGCTTTTAGATATATCTTTGGCTATGGCATCTTTCAAATCATCGTAACCGGGGGAGGGGTTATAGGAAGTAAATCCCTCAGATAATGCTTGCCTACCAGCTTCAACAATATTCGCGGGAGTTTCGAAATCCGGTTCCCCGATTTCAAGATGAATAATATGCTTACCTTGGGCTTCTAACTGCTGGGCTTTGGCTAGTACTTCGAAGGCTGTTTCAGTGCCGAGGCGACTCATCCGCTGAGCTAATTTCATATAGAGTGGAATCTCCAGTACGACAGTTATTGACTTTAGTATACAACGACTCAGAGTTTACGACTACAATGTGACGATGAACCTGAGCAAAAGATAAATTTGATATCCTACGTTGAGTGTCCGATATTTGCTGTTCTTGGAGGCATAAATGAACGTTTATTTGGGAGTACCGAGAGGGTTTTGTGCTGGTGTTGTCAGAGCTATAGATATTGTTGAGCTGGCTTTGAAAAAGTATGGATCTCCTGTATATGTTAAGCATCAGATCGTTCATAACCCTCATGTTGTAAATGATCTGGAATCAAAGGGTGCGATTACCGTAGAGAACGTCGAGGAGATCCCTAGGGGCTCAAGGGTGGTTTTTTCAGCACATGGTTCAGCTCCAGATGATTTCGTGAAAGCAAAAGAACGAGGATTAGATGTTTTGGATGCGACGTGCCCTTTGGTGATTAGAGTTCACAATGAGGCAAAAAAATACGACCGTGAGGGAAGAAAAATAATCCTTGTTGGTCATAAAGGGCATCAGGAAGTCAAAGGTACAACTGGTCAGACAGACATGGAAATTGTAGACGATAGGGAACCATATAATGCGCCAAAATGGGATGAATCAACTCCTGTTGCAGTACTAACTCAGACCACTCTTTCCGTGGACGACACTGAAAAATCCATACAAAACATTCAGAATTCTTTTGGTGATGTATTAGTGAGAAATGACCTTTGTTATGCAACAACCAACAGACAAATAGCGGTTAAAGAAATATCCGGTCATGTGGAAGTTTTTTTAGTCGTAGGAGCTCAAAATAGCTCCAACTGCAATAGATTAAAGGATGTGGCGGAAGCTAATGGACTACCAGCCTTTTTGATCAATAGCGTTGAAGAACTTGATATGAGTTGGTTGGAGGGTGTATCTAATGTCGGAATAACTTCAGGCGCCTCCACACCTGATTCACTTGTTAAGGAGATTATAGATTTTATTAAACCCGACAAAGTAATTGAAATGGGGGGCGAAGAAGAAAATATAACTTTTAACCTACCTATGGAATTGAGAGAACAGGAAGATTAATTTGGAAATAAGAATGGGAAGTTTGCTGCCTGGAGCCCAAGATGCAGTGGGACTTGTGGTAGTTATAGACGTTTTTCGATGTTTCACGACAGAGGCTGTGGCTTTTGAGAATGGGGCCAAAGAGATCGTATTAGTCGCAGAAATTGAAGAGGCTTTTGATCTTCAAAAACAAGGTAGAGGAGACCTTTTGATGGGGGAAGTTGGTGGGAAAAAACCGGAAGGCTTTGATTTTGGGAATTCTCCCTATGAGTTGAAGAATGTGGATTTGACAGGTAAAACTATTATTCAATCCACCAGAGCAGGAACTGTCGGGGTCACAGCCGCTTGCCACGCGGAAATTGTATATGGAGGATCTTTCGCAGTTGCCGATGCAACAGTCAAAAATATCCTTTATTCCAAACCGGAAATAGTCACATTGGTGGCCATGGGTCTTGAAGGGAAAACAAGAGCTGACGAGGACGAGCAATGCGGTCTTTATATGAGGAACCTCCTACAAGGTCGAAAGCCAGATAATGAAGCTGTGTGCTCTTTGGTGATATCGGGAGAAGAATCCCAAAAATATGAAAACCCGTTATACCCACAATGGCCTATCGAGGATCGTGAGATGGCGTTGGATATAGATTCCCATTCATTTGCACTTCGAATCACTAAAGAAGACGGCTATTTTATATCTAGACCTGAAAAAATAATAATTCATTAGGAGTTGAAGTTTGAAATATAGGAAATTAGGAAATTCTGGATTGGAGGTTTCTGCTGTTGGACTGGGGGCTAATAATTTTGGTGGAAGATTGGATTACCAGAGTTCAAATGAAGTTATAAGTCAGCTGTTTGATGTCGGCATTAATTTAATTGATACCTCGAATAGTTATGGCAATACCCTCTCTGAAGAATATATAGGCAAGGCATTGGAAGGTAGGCGAGAACAGGCTGTGATAGCTACTAAAGTTTCAAGTCGTATGTCAGAAGGACCTAACCAAGCTGGAAACTCAAGAAAGCATATTATGGAACAAGTAGAGCAAAGTCTGACCAGATTGCGTACAGACTATATAGATTTATATCAGATTCATTGGTGGGACCCAACCACACCAGTGGAAGAGACTTTGAGAGCGTTGAATGATCTGGTTACTCAAGGCAAAATAAGGTATTTTGGGTGTTCAAATTTTACAGCATGGCAGGTATGTGAGTCGGTATGGACTTCAAAAGAATTAGGTATACAGACTTTTGTCAGTGCTCAGCCTCATTACAGTATGCTTGAAAGGAATGTGGAACAAGAGTTAATTCCTTTTTGCGGCAAATATGGGGTTGGTATTCTCCCATACTTTCCTCTCGCCAATGGATTCTTAACTGGGAAATACAGAAAGGATTCACCTTCCCCTGCTGGGTCTAGGCTCGAATCTGACAATAAAGGGCTATTCAATGATGACAATTACGCATTGCTGGAGAGATTGATCAAATTCTCGGAAGATAGGAATAGAACTGTTTTAGAATTGGCCTTTGCTTGGTTGTTGTATAACAAAGATATAAGTTCGGTTATTGCCGGGGCTACCAAGCCAGAACAGGTCGTCGCTAATGCTGCCGCTGCGGACTGGGAGCTCACTGATGAGGAATATGACGAAGTTACAGGATACCTTAGCTAACCCAATGTAATTATGAATGGGTAAATTTTAATTATTAGTGTAACTAATCATCCAAACCAGCATATAGTCTAAGCGGTAGGGACTTATTCCTGTATTTTATCAATAGGCGACTTGTAACTGCTTGGTCTTTTAAATCAGAGCGGGTTTCCCTGCTTCGGGGGTTACTTCAAAAACATTTAACGCACATGCTAGCATTCCGTAATAACCAATCGCGGCGGTTAACTCTGTCACCCCTTGGTTTCCGTATTTTGTCACCGCTCTATTGAAAGTTTCATCGTCTACTTTTTTGGCATTTATTAGTTGCCTCGCATACTCTATTATCAAGGCGTAATTTGAGTCTATTTCACTAGTAGAATCTCTTTGATTTATAACATCTACAACTTCTTGAGATACACCAGCTTGGATTGCTATTGGTACGTGATAAGCCCATTCATAGTTGCAATTCATTTCTCGTGCGGCCGTAATGATTGCGACCTCTCTTTCATCGTCATCAAGCAACGATTCGAAACGTATGTATGCTCCCAAATGTGCCGCTCTACCAGCGATTTCTGGGCTATGCAATAAGACTGAAAAAGGGCCACTGATTCTGCCCCTAGAGGAAGCTATAGAATCAAATATTTTTTCATGTTCTGCTGAGATTTCATTTTTCTCAGTTATTTGTTTTACCCTTGCCATATATCTGTGTTCCCTTTTTTCTATCTAGAATTAACCTTATTTAAAACGACACAACCTACGATGATAGCCAAAGACAAAATCGATGTAATTAGAGCTGTTCCTGAAATTCCCGATATGAATTTTGAGATAGCAATTTTTCCGATATTTGTAACTTGCTGAACGACAAGTGATTCGGTTGCCAGAAATTGAGGAGCTATTTGACCACTAGCTTGCGACGCAATTTGATCAATTTGCACATGCAGAATTGGTTCTGCAATTGAGGAATAAACGGGGCCCCATATCGCGTACACTAAAATAGACGCGACTAACATTGTTATTGCTGCCCACATGAGCCTTTGGATCCATCCTCTTCCACCCAAAAAACCTACTATGGCTGCAATTAAAAGCGTTGGGATATAAACTGCCATGTTGAACATGTGAACCAGTTTCAAAATGCCGCGCACTTGATCAAGCATTGAAAGAGTTTGGCCACCGTCCGCTGTGACGGTTTCTATGTGAATTCTAAAGTCCCGCTCGTTGTATTGAATTCCTTTAGATAGGGAATCGCGTACTTTGGAAACTTGATTCCAGGAATTGTCACCTGCTCCTTGTTTGATCAGATTTTCTAAATCTTTTTCTGTGAAAGTATATCCATCTCTGACTATATCTCTTCCTTGATCAAAAGAATCTAACGCTTTTGCAGGTACCACTTGGCGGAGAGAATTCTGATCAAAGTCGATTGAGTTTGGGATAGTGTTGATAATTTGTGGTCTTACCGCGGAAATAACAGTGGTTACATAGGATCTGGTAAAACTCTGCATCTGTTGTTTGAGGGAAGGATCTGCTGGGTAACAAGAAGGGAGCCCTGCTACCGGGTTGTTCAGTATATTCACTACTTCGTCAGTATCGCAATCTGGCAGATCAGCCAATTTGGTGTTGAGTTTTTGTTCAGCTAAAGCCATCAAATCAGAGACAGCTTCCTCTTTGTTTGGCTCTATGTTAATGGAGATTGTAAATTCGTCCGTTTTTCCTACTAAATATGGTGTTGCGTTATCTAAAATTGATTCAGTAGTTTTTTGCATCCAGGAAGGTGGAGCTGTCTTTTTGATTATAGAGGAAATTTCTTCATCCGTTATTTCTATTCCATAAGGTAATTTTGCGGAGTTACCAATCGAGGATGAAATATTTGGGGCTATAGACCCTTCGAACAGCGCTTCATAGGCGTTGGCTTCAGCCATTAAGGATTTTACCTCTGCAACTGCTACCTCGATCCGATCATCTACTTTGACTACTATTGAAAATGTGTCTTCAGATCCTACGGCGTATGGGACCACCTCTCCAAGGACTGAATCTATTTGGCCAGTGAGCCATGCCTTAGATATGATTTTTTGTATTGAAGCCATTAATTGGTCTTCATTCACAGAAACGTCAAAAGGTAATTCGTTTTTGGAGGCTTCAGATACTACAGGGCGAACTTGATTTTCCATAACCATTTTGTATATGTCACTTTCATTCAATACGAAAGTTATTTGGTTCGAAGCTGCCTGAACCCTTTCATCTACAGGTATGGATATAGTGAATTCATCTGTTTTACCAGTGACGTAATCACCGACACCAGTCACTGTGGATTCAAAGTTAGACTGCAACCAATCAGGCGGGACTATCGTGTTTATTGAACTGACTATAGTCTCGTCAGAGAGTCCGCTCTGTTCGATTATGGGGTTGCTGTGGGCTTTTCTAACGTCTTGTAAAGCGGTAGTAGGGAGATCAGTTAGTAAGAAAGAGTAGACATTGGAATCCGCTAAAGTTTCAAGATAAAAAGATGGACTTATAAGATTCGACGCAGTTTGTTGTGCGAGTACCCCTACCTGGAATGTAATGAATGCCAAAATGATAAAAGGCAACGCTATTATTCTACGAACCCAAATCATTTGACCTCCATTTTTCGAGTTGGTCGAACAAGTTGTTTAGGTCAACACAATTTCACTCTCAAAGTGTTAGTTCTGTGGCTCACGGCCACATTATATTAGTAACTTCAACCAACCCCGTGAAATCCTACCTCAACGTTGTCTCCAGTAACCATAACAGGTGTGATTCTTTCACCACCAGTGAGTTCTTCCACTTTTTCCCACAGCTCAGGTTTGAGTGCAAGGTTTATTTCCTCAAAGTCTAGTGCCAAGTCGGTTAATTCTTCCTTCAATGCATCTGAATAGGAGCAATCTGGATGAGTATAAAGCACTATAGACTCTGACATGGACAACCTCTGAAGGGAATCTAATTTCTGTTCACCGGTGAATTATATTACTAAAATCATAATTGTGGACGACTTTTCAAGTTTTAGGTACCTTAATGGGCCATAATTTAGTGACAAATTCCTCCAATAAATGCTCGGTTTTGATGTTGCCGAAAATCCGACTATCAAAATTTCCTCCAAGGCGATTATCAGATAAAACTACTACCGAGTCGTCTTTCAGATTCCAATTAAAATTCTCTTCTAGCGTCATTGTTTTAGGTAAGTTGGATATGTAAGGCTCCTCTAACGAGACTCCGTTTAATAAAATGGATCCATCTTTAATTTCCAGATTATCTCCTTTGATGGCCACTATCCTTTTTATCAAGGTTTCAGATCCAGACTTGGGATTTTGAAATGTCACTATTTTACCTCTGGTGGCCAATTTGAAAGTTTTGGTAAGGATTAAAAAGTTGTCTTTCAAAGTTGGTTCCATACTTCGGTTTTTCACTCGTCTAATATGAAACATGGAGCACCTTACATTGTGTATGTGTTGTTGCCTTGACAGGTAAATTTCTGTATCTTAAAAGTTAGAGACTACTCAATAGGTTTCTCGTATAAACTAAAGTTTTTGGCCTTGAAGAGCAAGGTCATTTTTAAGGAAGGTTACTTATGAAAATATTTTCGAAGCTATTTGGAGATGTTCAAGCTCACTGTGATGTGCCATGTGGTATATACGACCCTATAAGCGCAAAAATTGCGGCTCAGACGGTGCTGAAAATGGCCGTTCGTCTTGAGGCAGCCGATCTTTCCCAAGGTGGAGACATCTCGGTTCCTAACTCGGTGGCTCGCTACATAGCGGTAAAAGAAGAGCATGCACAGGGAGTTAAGAGCGAACTTAACATATTGTGGTCCGACTACTTTAAGCCAGAGCATCTTGCTGATCACCCAAATCTTCATGAGCTGTTTTGGAATGCCAACAAATTAGCTGGCGCTAATAAACAAGGCGTTAGCTCATCATCAGCTAAAGAATTGGTCGAAGCTGTAGATGAAATTGCTAAGATTTTTTGGGCTACAAAAGGCGTAGATTACAGTGATCCGAACGCAGACGTTCGCTTTGGAGCATAGATAAAGATTGTCTTATAAAACTGGTGTACTAGTGTTTTTACAGTACGCCAGTTTTATGATTTGTAATCCTCGCGAGGCGGGCTAAAAATGTCCAAGGCGACTGCGGGGTTTGGTCCCGCCACTACTTTATGTTCAACGCCGCCTGGAATGATATAGTACTCCCCTTTTGAAACTTTTTTGGATTCGGTGCCGATTGTAAATTCAAATTCACCTTCGAGTACCATTCCCGCTTGTTCATGTGGGTGGCTGTGCATCGGAACTTCTGATTTGGGGTCAAGTTCTACAAGGCTCATCATTATTTTTTCTCCCCACATAGTTTTCAATTTGACTCCCGGGGCAAGTGACGTTTGATTGGCATCCTCAGCACTATAAAAATACTTCATTAAATTTCCTTTTCCTACTTCAAATATTGTTAATTTCTTGCTCTTAAGTCTTGAAGTGAGAGACAAGAGGCTATCATGTCATTTATAGGGGTTGGTATACCCAAATTCTTACCTTCGCGACTTACAGCGCCATTTATAGCATCAATTTCCATGGGATTACCCGCTAATAAGTCCTGATGCATTGATGATACTAGGTCATTTTTGTGAGTTTCCAAATATTCGATTACGTTTGAGACCGTGTCTTTGGAAAAATTTGGGATCAATTCAGAAGCTACAGATGCTTTTTCTTTAACTAGGTCTTTAGTGATATCGCGAGTGTAGGGGTTAGTCATTACTTCACTAAAGCTGGATCTGGTTATACAAGTCATTCCGCTAAGAGCACTAATAAATACCAATTTTTGCCAAAGGTCATCATTGATATTCTTGGATACTGTGAAATTTATGGGAGAGGCTTTGAATATTTGTTCTAGTATTTGAACCCTTTCTGTTTGTTCTTCATTCTGACCTCCAAAAGTGATTCTACAAACCCCGCCGTGCTCCACGATGAGGCCGGGATCAGATTTCGAAGCTTCAATATAAGCAGCTCCTAATAGGATTTTTTCATTCCCAAATTCTCTTCCTAAAATATCTCCACTTCCGAGTCCGTTTTGCAAAGTTAAAATCGTTGTGTCATTTGTTACTGAATTTGCGATTACCTGGCAGGCTTTTTGATTTTGATACTCTTTGACGCAAAAGATAATAAGGTCGGCCTTATATCCGGGTGGCGGCGTTTCATATGCTTTTGATTCGCAGACAAAGTCACCGCTGGTAGCGCTTCTGACTGATAATCCGCATTCTTGAATTTTTTCCAAATGTGCCCCACGGGCAATGAAAGTAACTTCATTAGTTTTTGATAAAACTGACCCAAAATATCCCCCTACAGCTCCAGCAGCCATTATTAGAATATTCATATTTCTCCCTTGGTGGATTCTGATTGTTTAGGTAGTGTACACATTATTTTAGCTTTATCGAGTGTTTGTTTTGCTTATGTTAGACTGCCACAAAGTAAGCCAAATATGTTGGAGATTGATTATGAAGTTCGGCCTTTTATACGAAATGCAACGACCTCACACTGATTACGAGGTCGATTATTCATCCTTGATCGACGAAACCATCGAACAATGCCGTCTTGCGGACGAAGTAGGCTTTGATCATCTATGGTTTGTTGAGCACCATTTCTTAACCACATTTTCCGGGTCTTCTGCCCCCGAGGTGGTAATATCTGCCTTGTCGCGACTTACCAAAAAAATACGAATAGGATTTGGGGTGGTCGTTCTGCCAAACCATCATCCAATTCAGGTTTCAGAGAGAATCTCTATGGTCGATCATCTTTCCGGTGGGAGAGTCGAATTTGGAGTTGGTCGCAGTAGCCCATATGAGCAATTAGGTCTCGGAATTGATCCAAGAGATACTCGAGAAATTATGGAAGAATCTTTGACTATTATTCCTGAGATTTGGCAAACAAAAGGGCTCTATTCTCATAAAGGTAAACATTTTGATATTCCTGAAAGGGAAATATTGCCAAAACCTAAACAATCTCCTCACCCTCCTATTTGGATGGCATGCACGCAAGCGACCAGTTACGAAATGGCCGCAGAAAAAGGCATCGGGGTTTTATCATTTGGCTCTGGGGCACCTGCGGGAATGAAAGAACATGTAGACAACTACCGAGAAAATATTAAAAACGCGAACCCGGTTGGGGGCTTCGTAAACAATCAATGGGCTAATTTCACTCTAGGTCATTGTGGATATGACGATCAGGAAGCTAAAGAGATTGGCGCTAGTGCTATCAAGGAATTTTTTGGGCCAAATCGTCCTTATACTGCTGACAGGGCGGATGTTTATGAAAAGCTATTGGATTCATGGGGGGGTGTACCAGAGCACCTCAAGGCAAACTTCTCCAGATTTTTGGGAGGCGAAGAAGACCTAGGAGGTGGAGGTGCGCCGAGGGCGATGTTGGGCGAATTACCAGCAGAACTTTTGGCTGAGAGAGGGGTTATTGTCGCTGGAAACCCTGAATCCTGTATAGAAGGTGTCCGCCGCCATCAAGAGATTGGTGCAGATCAACTTCTATTAATAATGCAATCTGATCAGGTTTCCCATGAGAAAGTAATGACTTCGATAGAATTGTTTGGTAAGGAGGTAATACCGGCTTTCAAGTAGACATTATGGGTTATAATTAATCAGTAATAAGGCGATGAACAGGAATAGTATCTTTCCAGCGATACGAAGAGAGCCGGGTAAGGTGAGAGCCGGTGTATTAGCAGAAAGTGAATGGACCTGCGAGCTGCTGCCATTACCTTTCAATGGGTTGATTGGCAGACGGATAGGCCCCGTTATAACAGCCTAGGAATTATGTTCCAATAAGTGCCTCTTAGACAATAAGAGGAAGAAGGGTGGCACCGCGGTAATATAACCGCCCCTTTTCAAGGGGTGGTTTTTTTTTGGAAAAAATAATTACAGGAAAGTTATGAAGGAAATAAAAAGAGTTTTCAGTGGAGTGCAACCTAGTGGGGATCCTCAGCTAGGCAATTATCTAGGTGCCTTTAAGGGTTGGGTCGATCGGCAGTCAGAAAAAGAGAATTTCTTTTGTGTTGTCGACCTCCATGCCTTGACAGTAACACCAGACCCAAAGGAATTGGCGGCTCAAACTAGGGATCTTGCAGCAATTTTGTTTGCATGCGGTCTGGATCCGCAAAAAAGCACATTATTTGTGCAGAGCCATGTGACAGCCCATGCAGAAGGGTGTTGGCTTTTGAACTGTGTCACGCCTCTTGGATGGTTGGAGCGTATGACCCAATTTAAGGATAAGTCAGAGGGTAGAGGTAGCGTCTCTACTGCATTACTGGACTATCCGGTTTTAATGGCTGGGGATATCATTTTTTATGATGCCCATGAGGTGCCGGTTGGAGAAGACCAAAAGCAGCATGTTGAATTGGCTAGAGACATTGCGATTCGGTTTAATCGAATCTATGGAGAGACTTTTGTCGTTCCTGAGCCAGTGATCCCAGAGATAGGTGGGCGAGTTATGGGCCTGAATGATCCCAATGTCAAAATGTCTAAAAGTTATTCAGACATAAGAGGTCATGCTGTCCGTATGTTGGATGACCCAAAAGAGATAGAGAGGTCTTTCATGAGAGCTGTGACAGATTCAGGCAACGAAATTCGGTTTTCGGAAGAAGAAGAAAAGGCTGGGGTCAACAATCTCCTGGGCATATATAAAGTTATAACTGGTAAAAGTGAGCAAGAAGTTGAACGTGATTTCGAATCAGCGAGAGGTTACGGTGATTTGAAAAAGGCTGTAGCGGAAGTGGTTATTGAGGAACTTACTCCTATACGTAAGGAATACGATCACTTGATAAATGATGTAGCTGAACTAGATAGGATGTTGGCGATCGGCGCCGATCATGCTGCTTCTATTTCAATGCCTAAAGTCAGGGAGATGAAAGAAAAAATGGGGTTGATTTTACCGTGATTGAAATCACTTTTCTGAATCAAAATTGATGGAGTCTTGAAATGTATTACCCTAGTTTGACTGAGGTAAAAAATATGGGACATTTAGGCAACCTTGTCCCAATATATCGTGAAATTAATGCTGATCTTGAAACTCCTGTGTCGGCATATCTGAAAGTAGCCCGTCCTCCATATTCTTTTCTGTTGGAAAGTGTAGAAGGAGGAGAGCATTTAGCTCGATACAGTTTTATTGGAACAGAGCCTGATCACCTCATCGAAACAGGACCTGGAAGAAAAGATGGGGAAGTTGACCCACTGGGAATTTTAGAAGATATTTTGTCAGAATACAAAGTGGTTAAGTCCGGATATTTGCCAAGATTCATGGGGGGCGCAGTTGGTTATCTGTCCTATGAGGTGGTCCGATATTTTGAGGATATTCCACATCAGAACAGTGACGTACTTGATGTTCCAGAATCAGTTTTTATGATGACGAAAACTTTCTTGGTGTTTGATCATGTTCGTCATGTAATCCAAGTGGTAAGTCATGTTAAATTGGATGGACTGATAGAGGATGAATACACAAAAGCGGTAGCGAGAATTGATGAGATTATAGACAGACTTAATTCTCCTTTAGACCCCTCTGAAATCCCTGCTAAATCTGGGTTTGAGTCTAGCGGTAGGGCTTCCAATATGACACCTGAATATCATCAATCGATGGTAGAGGATAGTCAAAAATATGTGGTGGATGGTGATGTTATTCAAGTGGTGGTGTCCCAGCGTTTTTCGAGACCTTCTTCGGCCCATCCTTTTCATATATATAGGTCTCTGAGAGCCATAAATCCATCCCCATATATGTATTATCTCAACATGAATGATTTCCAAATCGTAGGGGCTTCTCCTGAAATGTTGGTGCAAGTTGAAGATGGCACGGTGTCTACACATCCAATTGCTGGAACCAGGCCGAGGTCAGATAATCCAGCAGAGGACATAAGATTAGAAAAAGAGTTGCAATCTGACGAAAAAGAAAGGGCCGAGCATTTGATGCTTTTGGATCTTGGCAGAAATGATATTGGAAGAGTAAGTGAACCAGGAACGGTTCAAGCCACTGAAATAATGGAAATTGAAAGATATTCCCATGTTATGCACTTGGTTTCACATGTGGAAGGCAAATTGAAATCAGAATATAGCAACTATGATGCCCTCAGAGCTTGTTTTCCTGCTGGGACCGTGTCGGGGGCACCCAAAATAAGGGCCATGGAAATCATATCTGAACTAGAAGAAGATGCCCGTGGCCCCTATGCCGGTGCAGTAGGATATTTTGATTTTGCTGGAAACATGGATACAGCTATAACTATAAGGACTCTAGTGTTTAAGGACGGCGTTGCCCATTTTCAAGCAGGCGGAGGTATAGTTTATGATAGCGTTCCCGAAACTGAATTTTTTGAAACCGTTCACAAAGCAGGCGCCCTGATGAGGGCAATAGACGACGCCGAAAATAAATTAGGTGAACTCGTATGATTTTACTCTTGGATAATTACGACAGCTTTACCTATAACCTGTATCAATATCTTGCTGAATTGGGAGCAGAAGTCCTTGTGGTGAGGAACGATAAAATTTCACTAGAAGAGATATCTGAAATGAAACCCGATAAGATAGTTATTTCCCCAGGGCCATGTACGCCGGATAAAGCAGGTATTTCGAATGATGTTATAAAGCATTTTGGGCGAACCACCCCGATGCTCGGGGTGTGTTTAGGCCACCAATGTGTCGGAGAGTCATATGGTGGAATAGTTGGTAATGCTGGCGAGATTATGCATGGTAAAACCTCCGCAGTGCATCACGACGGGAAAGGTGTGTTTCAAGGGCTTCCTAATCCATTCAACGCGGTTCGCTATCATTCCCTTGCAATATTTAGGGAAAATCTGCCACAGGAATTGGAAGTTACGGCTTGGACGGAAAACGGGCTGATTATGGGTGTAAGGCATAAGGAAAATCCTGTGGAAGGAATACAGTTCCATCCCGAATCCATAATGACTGAAAATGGAAAGGAACTTTTGTCAAATTTTCTTAAGTACTAATCAGGGATAAATTCTAAAATTATGATAGTTGATCTGATAGATAAGCTGGTTCAAAAAGAAAACCTTACCTTTGACGAGTCTAAATCTGCCATGACGCTAATAATGGAAGGGGAGGCTACGCCTTCACAATTTGGATCATTGATAACCGCCCTTCGTATGAAGGGAGAAACGGTAGATGAAGTATCAGGGATGGCTTCTGTGATGCGCTCAATGTCCCTACATGTGCAGGCTGGAAGTGATTTGATAGATACATGTGGTACCGGTGGCGATGGATTCGGAACATTTAATATTTCTACAGCCGCTGCCTTTGTTGCTGCTGGCGCCGGTCAGAAGATTGCTAAACATGGGAATAGAGCTATGTCCAGCAAAAGTGGGAGTGCGGATGTGTTGGAGGCATTGGGAGTAAATATTCAGTTGTCTCCCGAACAAATATCAAATTGTATTGAGGAAACCGGATTCGGGTTCATGTTTGCTCAGTCATTTCATCCTTCAATGAAATACGCAGCTGGGCCTAGAAGGGAAATAGGTATAAGAACGGTATTTAATTTACTGGGCCCTCTTACTAATCCAGCTGGTGCAGCTCGACAAGTTATTGGTGTTGCAGATTCTTCTGTTGGAGAACTCATGGCAAAGGCTTTAGGTCGATTAGGCAGTGACAGAGCGTTAGTGGTTCACGGTGACGACGGTCTGGATGAAATAACGATATCTACCAGTAGCACGGTGTGGGAACTCGAAGGTGGCAATGTAAAAAAATACCAGATAAAACCCCAAGACTTTGGTTTATCAGTATCCTCCCTTGATCAAATAAAAGCTGACAATGCTGTTGAGAGTGCTACTTTGATTCGAACAGTACTAGCTGGGGAAAGTAGCGCTGCTAGGGATATTGTTCTCTTAAATGTAGGGGCAAGCCTTTTCGTTGCAGGCATGTCAAATAAATTTGACGAATGCATCTCTATTGGGGCTGATGCTATAGATTCTGGTAAAGCTATGAAATCTTTGGATGAGCACATAAAACTAAGTAATTCGATTGCAGCATCATGATAAATTCAGACACTCCTGATATTTTAAAGGAAATCGTAGAAGTCAAAAAAGAAAGATTAGATGTTCGCAAAAAAGATTTGCCTATCGCAAGCTTAGAAGGGCTAATACCAGAACGCAAAAGACCGTTAAATTTTTCAGGCTGCCTAATGGGAGAATCAGTCAGAATAATAGCCGAAGTGAAAAGGGGATCTCCATCGAAAGGTATTTTTTCAAAAGACATTAAAACTGCAGAATTGGCAAAGATATATGCTGAAAATGGAGCCGCAGCCGTTTCTATCCTTACCAACGAAGATTTCTTTTATGGAAGTATAGATGATCTGCTTGAAGGGCATAACACAATATATGAACTTGGAGTTCCTGTACTGAGGAAAGAATTTATATTCGATCCATATCAAATATATGAAGCTCGAGCATATGGCGCTGATGCCATTCTGCTGATAGTTTCTATGTTGGATAAGAGTCAATTAGTGGATTTTAAGAACCTAGCGACTTCATTGTGGATGCAATGCTTGGTCGAAGTGCACGACGAGGGAGAACTGGAATTAGCCTTGGAATCTGATGCCGAAATAATTGGAATAAATAATAGGAACCTGAGAACTTTTGATACTACTCTTGAAACGACTGAAATTTTGGCACCACAGGTTCCAAATGAGAGGATTGTAGTAAGTGAAAGTGGTATATCGAGTAGGGGCGATGTTGAAAGAGTTGTAGAGGCAGGTGCCGGTGCTGTGTTGATTGGCGAGTCGTTAGTAACTTCAGATGATCCAGGCTTTGCACTTAGGAACTTTCTGTGACTCTGTTCAAGATTTGTGGATTAAGAGACTCATCAAACGCCATTTTGGCCCGAGAAAACGGGGCTTCTTTTCTTGGCTTCGTATTTGTGCCCGGTGTAAGACGTCAGATAAGTTTGGAATTGGCTCTTGCAATAATAAATGACTATAGGTCCGAGTTTGGTCCAGGGGGACCAGCTTTGGTAGGGTTGTTTGCCAATCAAAATGTCGAAGAGGTAAACGAAATAATTAATGCATGTGATTTGGATTATGCTCAACTTTGTGGGAGTGAACCTGAATCATATTGGAACAAAGTAGATGTTGACGTGATTAAGCAGGTCAAAATCGGAGCATCGAATACCAGTGAAACAATTAATGCGGAATTAGAAAAGATATATCGAGCTGGGTGTTTGCCATTATTGGATAAGTACGAGAAGGGCGCTCTGGGAGGTACGGGGTTGAGTTTTGATTGGAAGCTGATCCCTGACTTTAATCTAAGCGAAAAATTTTTATTGGCTGGTGGACTAAATCCCGAAAATGTAAATGATGCTATAAGAATTTCACATCCATGGACGGTAGACGTCTCCTCCGGAGTGGAGACAGCAGGTGATAAGGACCCGCAGAAAATAATTTCATTTGCGAATGCTGTTAAAACAGCCTCCGTGTAAGGTAAAGAATATTGACAGAGTTTGCCCCCTAATTTAATCTGCCCTCTGAATACAAATGGAGGAACCCTTAATGTCTTATTCATTTAACCATGTTCATTTAAAAGCTCCCGACCCTGGTGCGACGGCAGATTGGTATGTCAAAGCCTTTGAATTTGAAATACTTAATGATGAAAATCCCCGACCTCAAGGAGATAGGTTTATTAGATGTCGAACTAAAGATGGCATAGCGGTAAACATATCGAGTGACAGGACAGGAGAGACTATGGGAGGAGGAGATGCTTCAGCTCACTGGGGGTTAGAACATTTCGGTATCGAAGTAGATGATATAGACGCTGAATTTAAAAGGTTGGAAGGTTTGGGTGCCAAAATATTGGATGGCCCAACGAAAACTCCCACTGGACTTATTATTGGCTTCATACAAGCCCCCGATGATGTTCGTATAGAAGTGATGCAACTACCTTAGTTAATTTTAGGTTGAATAAAAAATGCCAAGAGAAACTTTTTTCCCAAATCCTTCGAACAAGCCATCTGGCTTTTCTCCGATCACTAAATCTGGCAACCTCCTCTTCGTGTCAGGCCAAGTCCCTGTAAATCCCACGGGGAACCTTGTAGGAGAGGATGATTGTTATGTTCAAGCTAAACAGTGCTTTTCAAATATAGAAGCTGCTCTGAAATCTGCCGGTTCGACTTTTGATGATTTAGTAAAAATCACTGCTTTCATTGTTAGGCCAGAGGATTATTCTCATTACGCAAAAGTGAGGCTTGAGTTATTTCCAGAAAATGGTCCTGCAAGTAGTACGGTTTTCATTAGCGGCTTGGTTAGCCCTAAATTTCTCATTGAGATAGAAGCTATTGCTGCGTTGGATTAAAGAGGGTGGACGACTGTCTTTTTTGTAATTTATTCCAGGGCAAAATACCAACTACAATTTTGTATAGAGATGACGATTGCTTTGTTATAAATGATATAAACCCTGTTGCTCCGACACATTTGCTAGTGATTCCGATTAATCATATGACATATATAGAACCTTTTTCAGACGAAGAGTTCAAAGTTATTACTTCGATGTTCAAGGTTGCAAGAAATTTCGCGATTTCAGAAGGGATTTCTGATAGTGGATACAGGTTAACCATAAATCAGAAAGAAGATGCAGGACAACAGGTGCCCCATTTACATTTGCACCTTATAGGTGGGGATAATTTATCAGGGATTGGTTGAGAAATTTGGATACAGGTTTTGACAAAGTGTATCGGCGTATAGAATCTCGAGTATCGGAACTCCCAGATTCATTGATTGCCCATATTGAGCGTACGCGCGATTTAGCAGAAAGGCTTGCAGACATTCATGGCGTTAACCCTCAAAGATGTTCGATGGGGGCCATTGCGCATGATTTGGCGAGACATTTAACAGAATCTCAATTATTAGTTGAGTCTCAATCGAGTAATATTACTGTTAATAGCTATGAGTATAAGGCCCCTGTTTTGCTTCACGGGCCTTTGGCAGCCCACTGGTTAAAGTCAGATTTGAATTGTCAGGATGAAGAAGTAATAAATTCAGTTAAATATCATACAACTGGTCATCCTGAAATGACGGATATAGAGAAGATAGTATTTATAGCAGATAAGGTTGAGCCAGATAAAGTCCAACGGAATCCAGAATTGGAATTAGTGGTTTCGAGAATGGAGGCCAATTTGGATGCAACAGTTTTGGAATATTTAAAATTAAGAATAGGATCTATTTTGGATAAAAAAGGTGTTGTTCATCCGCTTGCCATAGACACCTGGAACTACTTTCTTCAAAAAAACAGTTAGTTTTGCTAACGACCTGGTTCTATAACCAAAATCTCCGCTTCAACGATGCCACTATCAATGGTTATTACAGCCATTGTTCCATCCACCATAAATGACTTATACCCTTGCCCTGGGTTAATAAATAATGTCCCACTAATATCTTCTTTTAATGGTTCGTGAGTGTGTCCAAACAGAATGATATCTAGTTCTTCATCAAAGTCTTTGAATAACTCTGACGGTGGGAATTCAGGACCTCCCCAAGCCGGGTGAGTAATGCCTATTTTCACTTGCTCAACTTCAATAACTTCTATGTATGGAAGAGTCTCCCGTAAATCTACTGGATCCGAATTTCCATGTACTATGATGCCCTTTTGCGCTGATTTTAAGAAACCGTCGACTACGGGTTGACGTACTATGTCTCCACAATGGATCGCTATATCGCATTCGGCAACAATGTCTCTCATCTTTGGGTGTACTTCTTCCCATTCGTGACAATGCGTGTCAGAGATGACCGCTATCTTGGTAGTCATTTTTAGTGGTTATCCATATATGTGATTAAAACCCAGATTTAACTCGGTCTAAGATTGAGTGGGCTACGTCATATTTAGACATAAGTGGAAGAACTTCTGTAGTACCGTCTGGGTGGATGATAGTAACCCTATTCGTGTCAACAGAAAAACCACTATCAGCTGCAGTTATGTCGTTGGCTACAATAAAATCTAGGTTTTTTGATTCAATCTTTGTTTTACTGTTTTCTACAAGGTTCTCACTTTCTGCTGCGAAACCAACTTTTATTAGTTTACTGGAATTTATACCTGCTACTATGTCCGGGTTTTTGACAAGTTCTAAGGACCAATGATCTGATTTATCCTTTTTTGCTTTGGAATCTAATTTTTCCAAGGGTCTCCAGTCAGCTACCGCCGCTGCCATAATCAATGCGTCTGCTTCAAGACACTCATCTTCGATTGCCTTTTTCATATCCTCTGCGCTCTGTATGTTTGTAACTGATATACCAATAGGCTTGGCCAAGTGGTTAGGGGCAGCAACCAGGCTTACCATAGCACCACGATCCCTCGCTGCTTCTGCTATGGCATAGCCCATTTTTCCAGACGAGCGGTTTGTTATATTTCTTACGGGATCTATTGCTTCTTCTGTTCCGCCAGCACTGACTACAATTTTCTTGCCCGACAAGTCACCATCCTTCCCTAACAACATACTTGCAGCGCCCATTATGTCAAAAGGTTCAATCATTCTACCTTTTCCCATAAGGCCCGACGCGAGTCTTCCTTCAGCTGGGCCTGCTATGAAAAATCCTCTGCCAATAAGAGTTGTTACATTGGCCTCAGTGGCTGGATTATCAAACATGTTAGCGTCCATTGCCGGGGCTATTATGATTGGTGCTGTGGTAGCCAAAATAGTAGTTGTTAAAACATCGTCTGATATTCCATTAGCGATCTTAGCAATTGTGTTGGCTGTGGCTGGTGCCACAATAATAAGATCAGCTGATTCAGCCAGAGCTACATGGTTTATAGATAGATTTGAATTGGGGGAATATAAACTTGTATGCACTTCCCTGTGCGTAAGGCTTTTGAAGGTTAGTTCTGATACAAATTCCCTGGCTGCTTCAGTTAAAACGGTGTCTACAAGGGCGCCTGACTGAACTAATTTGCTAGCTAGGTCGGCTGCTTTATAGCAGGCAATACTGCCTGTCACCCCTAGAACGATTCTTTTATTTTGGATTGGAGATGGCATCTCATTATCCTTAATTACTGTTGAGAGAATGCACTATGCGCAAACCTTTTAGAGTTAAGTCAGGATCGATATGATTAAATTCACCAACTTGGTCTTTTACAATGTCAGCTTGCCCTCCGGTGGCAATTACAGTGGCATTAGTACCGATTTCTTTTTTGAATCTGACTATCATACCTTTTATCAATTCAGAATATCCAAATACGAGGCCTGACTGAATGGAATGAGTGGTGTTTGTCCCAATTACTTTTTCGGGGGCATTTAATTCCACCCTTCTAAGCTGGGAGGTCGCTCTATATAGAGAGTCCGCTGACACCGTCATTCCAGGTGCTATTGCACCGCCAAGATATTCACCATGCTCATTTACGGCATCGAAAACTGTGGCAGTACCTAAATCAACTACGATGCACGGACCACCATATATATGTAGAGCTGCTGCCGCATCAACTATTCGATCAGCACCTACATCTCTTGGACTATCGTATAAGATTTTTATACCTGTTTTGGTTTCAGCCATTACCGTCAATGGCTGTACTTTTAGATACCTTTGGCACAACAGTTCAAATGTAGGAGTCAGAGGAGGAACAACACTACAAATTGCAGCGGAGTCAATTTCGTCAGCGTTTAAGTTGTTTGATGACATGACTTGCTGTAGAAGTAATCCATATTCATCCGATGTCTTTCGGGAGTCAGTTGAGAATCTCCAAGTAGAGATTAGTTCAGAATCTAGGAATAAACCTATAGTTATGTTGGTATTACCAATATCAATTGCGATAAGCATGATGCCAGCATGGTTCCTGTTATTTTTTGCGGGTCACGTAATTTTTATTTCTGGCCCAGTTTTCTTTCAACAGGATACTTGCATCTAGTAGTTTGTCTATAGTTGGATACAGGGAGTCTCGTAACCTTTGGAATCCCATTATTTTCGCCGCCTGATTAGCCGCAGCTTGGCCTGATAACTGGTCTTTTTCCTTACTCTCCCAAGCAGTATTAACTTTTTCTTCCCAGTTGTCAGGAAGGCTATCTGAATCTTGGTCAGACGGGTTCTTGTCGAAACTAATTATTCTCGGGCTAACTGAAGGTTTTCTAGCCGGCGCCAATTTTTCTTTTTCATTAACTGTATTTGAATCACTATTTTTGATAGATACGGTGAAATCGGTTCCTTCTCGAAAGGTCACTTCTATTTCATCTCTGGAAGTCAAAAATTCTCTAAAAGATCGAAATCCCAATTCCTTATAATCAAATCCGGGATCTATCCTGGTCATAGTTTGGGCCAACCGAGTCCCTAGTGAATTACCGTCATCTCCAACTGTCGCCTCAACTGCCTTTATCAATAATTGTTCTACTGATCTCTCACTATCTTGTCTATCGTGTTGAGGATGAGCTTGCCTGCGATCCCTGTAAGGTGTAGTTCTTCTGGTGTTATTTCTAGCAGTTGAATTAGGCTTTTGCAGACCAATTGTATGAGGGTCTAAGAAAATGTATCTGTCACACGATTTCACCATGGTTGTAGATGTGACTGCTTTTCGACCTGCACCGACCACACTTTTTCCTGAACCTCTTAGATGGTTAACAAGAGGTACAAAGTCGCTGTCTGAAGAAACAATAACAAAAGTATCTACCTGTGCACTGTGAAGTAGTTCTACGGCATCTATTGTTAGTTTAATGTCACAGGAGTTTTTCCCCGATCTAGGGGTCCTGTAGTTATGGACAGCCTCCACTCCGAGTTCAATTAATCGTTCTTGTCCCTTTCTTTCTGAGGACCAATCAGCATAAGCCCTCTTTACTATTATCCGGCCCATGCCTGATATTTGTTCCACAAGGTACTGAAGAGAATCTATGCCTACATTCTCGTAATCTATTAATAATGCAATGTTTGAGTCAGTCACTGAAATCCTGCCATACGGCTTAATGTAAAAGTGGTTGGAGTTAAGGTCAATTATACCATCGTAAAATAATGCTACTTGCTGTTTAATTTTGAAGGAAAAGGTTAATTTGTTGATATTCGCATCTGTTGATGACTAAATTTGGTGGTGCTATAATTTCGCAGATGATGAATATTATGTACAAAAAGGTATTGAAATTAACCTGTTCCTGTAGGAACTAGAATAAAGGCTGTCAACGCTGTAAAACTAGGCCGCAGGTGAATATAGAGCCCCGCCCAAAGCTTTCAAGCGTTGGTAGCGGGGCTATTTTTATACTTAGAATTAACGGAGGAAAGTTTTGGCAACAAAAACACCGTCTTTAGCGTTGACCCCATATCAAGTCAATAGATACAGTCGTCATATAATAATGCCTCAGGTGGGAAGTGTCGGCCAGAGAAAATTGATTGATGCCAAAGTGTTAATGGTAGGTGCTGGCGGTTTAGGCTCTCCGATAGCTATATATTTAACACTCGCAGGAGTAGGCACGGTCGGATTGGTGGACTTTGATGATGTGGATGTTACCAACTTGCAGAGGCAAATACTCCATTTCAATGACGACATTGGAAGACCTAAAGTGGAATCGGCTGTTGAGACTCTCAAAGCCTATAATCCTGATACTAATGTTAACGTTCATGAAGAACCTATTACCTCGCATAATGCGATGGAAATAATGAAAGATTACGACATAATTGTTAATGGTGCTGATAATTTCCCCACTAGATACCTGGTCAACGATGCTGCTTACTTACTAGAGAAACCCTTAGTTGATGGAAGTATTTTATTATTTGACGGTCAAGCCACAACCTATTTACCTGGGAATGGATGCTACCGCTGTTTATTTCCCACCCCTCCGCCTCCTGGAGAAGTTCCAAGCTGTGCAGAAGCAGGGGTATTGGGGATGTTGCCGGGGATGATAGGAACTATTCAAGCAACTGAGGTGGTGAAATTGATCCTAGGCCAGGGAGATTCTTTAAGCGGGCGTCTTCTACTGGTGGATGCTCTGAGTATGGAGTTTAGAACCGTAAAGCTCAGGAGAAATCCGGATTGTCCTTTATGTGGAGATAATCCAACAGTCACTGAGTTGATTGATTACGTAGCTTTTTGCGGTGGCGCACCTTTAACTGGGTAGACGGGTATTCCTCATCTGCTTTTTTTAGTATAGAAATGCAATTGCGGAATTATAGGATTCCGATGCTCCTAGTATGCTAGAAAAATGCCGTTTACTGAATGATGCTTAAACAGATATCATATTCTCCCAGACTTAGTAGCATCTTAAACGTTAGGAATTTATACCTTGAAAATATATACCAGGACAGGTGATGAGGGAGAGACAGGGCTGTTTTTTGGTGGCAGGGTTCCCAAAAATGATCCAAGATGTGAGGCATACGGTGCAGTGGATCACGTTGTCTCAGCTATGGGAGTTGCTAGGGCTTTCTGCCAAGATGAGAATGTAAAAAACGTAATACTCGATATTCAAAACCAATTGTTTACGGTTGGGGCTGAACTCGCCACTTTACCCGAAAACTACGAGACTATGAAGAATTCTTACAAGGTTATTATCCCTGAAATGGTAACCCAACTTGAAAACAAACTTGATGAATTGGACGCAGAAGTTAATTTGCCACCGAGTTTTATTTTGCCTGGGGCTTCACCAGGTTCGGCAATTTTAGATCTGGCAAGAACTACATTGCGTGAGGCTGAGAGAAGGATATTGGACCTTCAAGAACTAGGGCAACTTGTCAATAAAGAGATCTTGCCTTATATAAATAGACTTTCAGATCTTCTATTTATGTTGGCGAGGTATGAAGATAGAAATTTGCCTGACGAACTGATTACAGGTCAAAAAATTAATGAATGATCTTGGAACCGCAAAGCCCAAAATAGCGGTTATCGATTACCAGGCCGGAAATATAAGGAGTGTAGAGAAGGCTCTAACTCAAAGTGGAGCCGACGCTGTGGTCTCTTCCGTACCTGGCGTAATAGAATCGTGCGACGGGGTTGTGTTTCCCGGTCAAGGAGCCTGTGACAGCTCTATGCTAAATTTGCGATCTCACTCCTTGGATCATCTCATATTGCGATTAATCTCAAACGAAAAACCATTTCTCGGTGTTTGTTTGGGATTACAACTGCTTTTGCAACATTCTGAAGAAGGAGATGAAGACTGTTTGGGTTTGATAGAGGGTACCGTAAAGAGGTTTCCCCAAGGTCATAAGATTCCTCACATGGGTTGGAATGAAGTTAACATAAGATCGGACCATCCAGTACTTTCAGGTGTGCCAAACAATTCTTATTTTTATTTTGTGCATAGCTATTATGCTGATCCGACTGACAAAAACGTTATTGCTGGAACTACCACATATGGCATTGAATTTTGTAGTGCAGTGGCTTTTGATAATGTGGTGGCAGTTCAGTTCCATCCTGAGAAAAGTGGGGATGTAGGTCTCAAAATATATGAAAATTTCGTCCAATTCACCAAGATGTCTAGGGGTGTGTTGTCATGATGGAAGTTATACCAGCCATAGATATTAGAGCAGGCAGATGTGTCAGATTGATTCAAGGGGATTATTCTAAAGAGACGATATTTGCTGATAATCCGATGGAAATGGCAATAAAATGGGAAAGTGAGGGTGCAGAATACTTACATATCATTGATCTTGATGGGGCTAAAGAGGGTTCTGCTGTGAATATGGATGTCATTTCGAAAATCTGCGCAGATTCAGCGGCTAGAATTCAGGTTGGTGGTGGTATTCGGGATTATGAAACAGCAGCTCGGTATATGGATGTGGGAGTGTCCCGCGTTATTATGGGAACGTCGGCGGTAGATAGAACTGATGAACTGGAACGGATACTGAAATCTATTGGTGCGGAATCTTTGGTCGTGAGCGTAGATGCTAGGGAAGGAATAGTAGCATTGGATGGATGGACTCGGGAAAGTAGAATGACAGTAGAAACAGTTGTAAAAAATATAGAGGCCTTAGGTGTGAAAAGGTGTATGTACACAGACATATTGAAGGACGGTACCTTGAGTGAACCAAATTACGCTGGTGTTGAAAATGTTGTGTCTTCAACTAATATGAAAATAATGGCTGCAGGTGGTATAGCAGCTCTTTCTCAGCTTAAACGCATGTCAATCGTAGGGGTTGAAGCAACCATAGTAGGTAGAGCCCTGTACACTGGTGATATTCGACTCCGACAAGCCATCGATGAGTTAAAATAATTCAAAAATCAAAGAATTGGTGTTATCTATGCCATCAAAATCAAACAAAGATTCCTTAGCAGCAGCTAAAAAGCTTGATATATATCACATAACCTCTCTCCTGCCAGCTATGCCTTACCATCAGATTGCAGATGTTGGGTGCGGAGAAGGGGCTCTTTCAGTTCCTCTGGGTAAATTGGTGTATAGAGGGAATGTGGTCGCCCTTGACCCAGTCAAAAAAAATCTTACAAACACCAGAAAAGAATTGAAAAAGGCCAGACTTACTAACGTAAAGGCAAGCCACATTTCCGAGGAACCAATATTACCTCTCAAGGATGAAACGGTGGATGGTGCAATGGCAGTTTTTCCATTTCAGTTATTTAGCAAACCTCAGCAAACATTGAAAGATACTAACAGGTGTATGAAGAAGGGGGGGTGGCTGTCAGTTATAGAGTGGCAGCCGGCTTTTGAGGAATACGGGCCGGCAAGTAAGCAAAGATTGGAACCGGGTGTTCTAAGAGGAGAATTAGAAAAAGCCGGGTTTAAATTTTATATCAGGCATGATCTTTCAGATATGGCCTATATGATGATTTTTTCTAAGTAACTCTGCGAAAAATCACATGCTTACGAAAAGGATTATTCCTTGTTTAGATGTTGATAACGGAAGAGTGGTAAAAGGCGTCAGTTTTGTAAACTTGAGAGATGCTGGAGATCCGGCAGAGCTAGCCAAATTTTACGACAAGGAAGGGGCGGACGAACTTGTATTTCTCGACATAACTGCTACATCAGATAATAGAGACACAATGGTGGAAGTTGTCCGAGATGTATCGGAGGAAGTTTTTATTCCGCTGACTGTGGGTGGTGGGATTAGACAGATTTCAGATGTTAGGAGGATGCTTGAAGCAGGGGCAGATAAAGTATCTCTAAATACCGCTGCCTTGCATAATCCCAAATTGATAAAAGAAGCATCAGAGTTTTTTGGTTCACAATGCATCGTGGTAGCTATAGATGCAAAGAAATACAATGCCAAATTGACGGATCAACAAGATCAAAGCATGACTGTTTGCGAAGAATTAAAGGTTGATTTAGATACTGGATGGGTAGTCTATACACATGGGGGTAGAAACATCACCGGGGTGGACGTTGTAAAGTGGGCACAAAAAGTGGCTGATTTAGGGGCAGGGGAGATACTTTTGACTAGTATGGATTCAGATGGCCATGAATCTGGATATGATTTGCAACTGCTAAGATTAGTGAGCAGCTCAGTATCCATACCGGTAATAGCAAGCGGTGGAGCAGGCACCTTGGAGCATCTCCAACAAGCCATAGAAGTAGGAAAGGCAGATGCAGTATTGGCCGCAAGTATTTTTCATTTTGGTACCTATTCAATTGGGGATGCTAAAACTTATTTGGCAAATCGAAATATTGCTATAAGGCCACTGGGAAAATAAATGAAATGTATCGAGAAATATAAGGTGATCTAGATGACCGTTATACGTTTTGGCGAAAAAGGTTTACTTCCTGCTGTTGTTCAAGACTATGAGACTCATGAACTTCTTATGGTTGCCTACATGAATAAAGAATCGCTTACTCGAACATTGGAAACTAAAGAAGCCTGGTTTTATAGTAGGAGCAGACAAGAACTATGGCACAAAGGGGAGACATCAGGAAACTTTCTCGTGGTCAAATCCATAAAAAGTGATTGTGACGGAGACACACTTCTTTTAGAAGTTGATCCAAAAGGCCCTGCTTGTCATACGGGGGATCAGACCTGTTTTAATACGGTTTTATCAGATATTGACCAATGCGAATTTGACGAATTAGTTGAAGATAAAGACATTTTTAAAGATCTTTTTTCTGTTATTGACGATCGTAAAAAAAATCCGAAAGATGGTAGTTACACGAACAAATTACTTAATGATGGGATTGCTCGAATAGCACAAAAAGTTGTGGAAGAGGCAGGAGAAACGGCCATTGCTGGAGTGTTAGGTCATACACAGGAATTGTCAGAGGAGATTTCTGATTTAATCTATCATATTTTCGTGTTAATGTCGGCTAATGAAGTGACCCTTGCGGCAGTGGTAAACGAATTATCACAGAGGCGAGACTCGGTTAAATAGATTTCATTCCAAATCGCGGTCTGCATCTATCGCTGATTCCATAGCATTTATGGCCACTTCAATTTGGTCATCATCCGGGATTTTTGTAGTTAAGGATTGTAGAAGTAAACTCGGGACTGACATCTTGGAAACAAATTTGTTTGTCTCATATTTACTGTTGAATCGTATAAACTCATAACTCAAACTCGCTATAAGTGGAATTAACACAATCCTAGATCCAACAACCAACCATAAAGGTTCTCTGGGTATTAAAGTGAATACTATTATGGCGATCACCATGATAGTTAGGAGGAAAGCTGTGCCACATCTTGGATGTGCTGTTGGGTATTTTCGTATTTCCTGGATAGTTAAAGGGTCGCCTTTTTCTTGAGCGTGAACTGCCATATGCTCAGCCCCGTGGTACATATAAACTCTACGAATATCCGGCATTAGGCTAATTACAGTTACATATATAAGAAATACAGCGAGCCGAATTATCCCTTCAGCCACGTTGCTTACGACATCAGATCCCAACAATCCTTCAAATGGTTTACTTACTACCAATGGCAAAATGAAGAATAGCCCAATTGCTATACTCAATGAAATTAAAATCATGATTGCAGATGAGAATTTTCCAGGAGGGGTGTCTTCTTCATCATTAGCCACTTGGGAAGAGTAGTTTAGGGCTTCCATGCCAAGAGATAGGGTTTCTGCTAAGGCAATAACACCTCTAATTATTGGAATGGATCGTAATTTTCCAGTGAATAAAGTATTTATTTTTTTGACTCTGGTGACTATATTACCCGAGGGGGCCCTGACAGCAATTGCAACGTTGTTTTGGCCTCTTATCATTATTCCCTCAATAACAGCCTGGCCGCCATATCGAGGTGTTGATTGCCCTACGCCAAAAAAAAAGGGTGAGATACATCTCACCCTTTCGCTAATCAAGAAGAGCCTCTCATTGCAAATTGTACCTACGCCTTAGTCTTTCAACCCTTCCTTCCGTGTCAACTATTCTTTGCTCTCCGGTAAAAAAAGGATGACATGATGAGCAAATTTCTACGCGTAACTCTGGCTGAGTGGCTCCAGTAATAAAAGTAGAGCCACACGAACAGGTTACAGTGGCTTCAGTGTAATATTCTGGATGTATTTCAGACTTCATTGCAATTATTTCCTAAATTGGGTAGACACTAGCATGTTTTTTTCCGTTAGGAAAAAATTCAAATTTAACTGAACCATCAATTAATGAAAACAGAGTATGGTCTTTACCCAACCCTACATTATTTCCAGGGTGTATTTTGGTTCCTCGTTGCCGTACTAGAATAGAACCTGCAGTTACCAATTGGGTGTCGTATCTTTTAACACCAAGTCTTTTAGATTTACTATCTCTTCCGTTTCTAGTACTTCCGCCACCTTTTTTATGTGCCATTGGTATTGCTCCTGCTTTGGTAATTAACCAACCGATATGTCGGTAATTCTTAGGTCAGTGAAGTTTTGGCGGTGGCCATTTTTTCGTCTGTAGCGGGTTTTCGCTTTATATTTAAATACTACGATTTTTTTCCCCTTACCTTTGTTAACCACTTCAGCCTGAACTTTAGCACCCTCTACATTAGGGGTTCCAACTGATGTCTCACCATTCAAGGACACCAGCTTTACCAAATCCAAACTGACAGTATCACCCTCATCCCCGTCTAACGACTCAACACGGATAGTGTCGCCTTCATGCACCCTATATTGTTTTCCGCCGGTTTCTACTATTGCAAAACTGTTCACTTTATCACCTTCACGAACAAAAATTATATATATCGGTAATGGTTATCGTCAATTAATATTTTGCATCTGATCGTGGAATACCTTTTCAGGATGCCATATTGATTCCTGTTGATTTAATCTCATGATAGCCAGCATGCTCCCATCAGTCCGTAGAGCCATTGAAATTGGTTCCATTGTTTCTAAATTAGAATGATTTTCAATAGGTATAGAGATTCCATTTTGCACTTTTGCTGTTTCATCATCAGTTAAATGTAATTTCTGGATAGGATCTAGAGCTGTTTCCATATTTTGAACCACTGTCTCCCATCGGTTGTCTCTTAATTTTTCTTCCACTAAATCTAGGCATGAAGAATCTACAATATTGAATTCCCCTATGGAGGTTCTGACCAATTTTTTGAGGTAAGCTCCAGTTCCCAAATGAATTCCTAGGTCGTTGGCAAATGTTCGCACGTAGAAGCCTTTACTACATTTAATATCAAGTTTAATGTCGGGCAATTCAAAATTGGAAATAGCTGCGTCATATAAAACAACTGGCCTTGGAGTGCGATCTATTGAGATGCCTTTCCTTGCCAGTTCATATAATCTTACCCCTTTTACTTTGATGGCGCTGTGCATCGGGGGTATTTGTGACTGATAGCCTTTCAATGCCTCAATGGATGATTTTATATCAAATGCATCTACAGATAGGTCTGATACTACATCAGTAACAATACCCTCGCCATCGTAAGTGTCGGTTGTTTTACCTATTTCAATTGTAGCGCTGTATGTTTTGTCGGCATCGGTAATATATTCCAATAATCTTGTTGCTGACCCCATAGCTACTACCATGACCCCACTTGCTAGAGGATCCAAAGTACCGCTATGTCCGACCCGTCTCAATCCTGCTGCTTTTCTGATGCGGCGAATTATGTCCATGGATGTTATTCCAGGCGGTTTGTCGACATTTATTATTCCATTAATGTTTTTAGACATCGAACATTCTATTCATTGTTATCGTGATCTTTTGATATCGAATCCATGATATTCGTGATTTTGTGTGCTTCATCCAGAGATTCATCTAAAACAAATCTGATGCTGGGTATATGTTTTAGATCCAAGTTTTTTCTGAGTATTCTTTGTATAAATCTGGATGCAGAATTGAGCCCAATGATGGTATCTTTCTTGGTATCAGTGGTTCCAAATACGGTCACGTAGGCAGTTGCGTTTTGCAAATTTCTGGAGGTTACTACTGACACGACCGAGACAATTTTTGCGAGTCTGTGGTCTTTTACTTCTGAAGATATAACCCCGCTAATCTCTCTTTTGAGCAGGGAATTAATGCCATCCATACGGTCATACATACTTGCTCCAATATATTAAACAGAGACTCTATCTGCAATTAGACCGTTTCTGTATTGTAGGCTTCAAGGATGTCATCTTCTTCAAATTCATTAAATCCTTCCACACTTACACCACCTTCGAAGCCGTTCGCAACTTCTCTCACGTCGTCTTTGAAGTGTTTCAGACTGGAAACCTCCCCCATGAATATTTCAGATCCTTCTCGCATCACTCGTATCTTTGATTCACGGGTTATTTTGCCATCGTTAACAAATATTCCCGCAACTTTGACACGCCTTCCCACATTGAAAATAGCTCTAACTGAAGCTCGCCCGACGTAGACGTCCTCATATGTAGGTTCAAGCATTCCATCCAATGCTTTTTCCACGTCTTCAATCAAGTGGTAAATAACGTCGTATTCCCTGATTTCTACACCTTCTTGTTTGGCCAATGACTCGGCCCCTGCTTCTGCAGGAGTTCTGAAACCGATTACAACGGCGTCTGAAGCTACTGCCAAGAGAACATCGCGTTCGCTAATTCCACCGCTGGCAATATGTATTAGGTTAACTCTACTGTCAACGTCGTTGAGATTCTCTAAGGCAGCTTTTACAGGTTCAATTGTTCCTTGTACATCGGTTTTAATAATCAGGTCAACTTGCCTTAATTCCCCTGGGGTATTACGGGTATGAGCGTCCTGGAGTTTAGTTGTTTCTGCCCTAGCTTGCCTTTCATATTCTTCTGTTATTGCTTTTGCAGACTTATCGTTTTCTGCGACTTTAAAAATGGATCCTGCTTCAGGAACGTCGTTCAGACCCATAACTTCCACCGGGGTTGATGGTGGGGCGGACTGAATACGATCTCCTTGATCGTTGAACATAGCTCTTATCTTTCCATAGGTGCCGCCTATGACTAAAATATCTCCCTGGTTCAAAGTTCCTGTTTGGACTAGTATCGTGGCAATATTTCCTTTGCTTTTATCTTTCCTCGCCTCTACAACTACTCCCATGGCTTCCCTTTCTGGGTTTGCCTTTAGTTCGCTTATTTCTGCTACCAACTGGATGTTTTCCAAAAGTTCTGGGACGCCCTCTCCTGTTATTCCTGAAAGTGGTATGGCTATTACGTCACCTCCCCAGTCTTCTATCAGGAGATCTCTTTCTGACAACTGTCTATAAACTTTATCTAGATCTGCGTTGGGCAGATCTTTTTTGGTTATGGCTACGATGATGGGAACATCCGCTGCCCTGACATGATCTATTGCTTCAATAGTCTGGGGCATCACACCGTCGTCTGCTGCGACAACTAATATAGCTACATCGGTCACCTGAGCTCCTCTAGCTCTCATCGCTGTAAACGCCTCATGTCCTGGAGTGTCAAAAAAAGTTATTGGGTTATCGTTGTGTTCAATTTGGTATGCAGCAATGTGTTGGGTTATACCTCCTGATTCTCCATCAACAACATTAGTTTTCCTGATGTTGTCAAGTAAGGTGGTTTTCCCGTGGTCTACGTGACCTAAGATGGTAATAATTGGAGGTCTAGCGGTCAGTTTTTCAGGGTCTTCATCTTTGTTGTCCACAGAAATTGAGGTGGCCTCTGACCCAGATTCCGGAGCGGATGCTGCTCTGAACCCAAACAATTGGCATACAACTGATGCGATTTCATGTTCTATCACATCGTTGACTGAAAACATATATCCGCCTCTCATAAGAGCTTTTACAACCTCCACAGCTCCAACATCCAGTTGGTCTGCTAAGTCGCTAACCATGATGGCAGCTGGAATATCGATAACAGCGTCAACAGCGTCATCTTCATTGTCGATTTGATCTATTTCACTGCTCATTTATTACCTTTGGATCAGACAAAATCACTTTTCCGTGTGATCCACCTGTCTTTATAAGTTTTCTCTCTATTAGGTTTGTTACAGCTTGAAACATCTCAATCTGATCTACGAGCTATCTTTTTTAAGTTTAGGTCTTCGGGAAGTTTTTTCTGATCGACCACAAAAAGTCCACGGCTAGCGTCTTTTCTTGGTATTCCCAGGCCCCTTTCTGGTGCTTTGGTTTCTTCCCGATCCTCGTCTTTCTCTTCGTCCTGTCACTCCACCCCTTAGTTCATCTATATCTTCAGCAAATCTGATTGCTGCCCCTGCTTGTGGTGATCCTGCCCCAGCCCTGTGGACGGACCATATGTCTTCTGGTAGTTCCGATATGGATGCAGCAGTTTCTGTTACTTGTTCCTTTTTAGCTTGTTCTTCCTCTTCCATTTCAAGAAGCAGTAATTCTTCTTCTGCGGTTAGTGGGTCTTCGTCGACGTCTTTTTCTATTTCATCGTTAGGCTGTGATATTTCCGAAGGTTCTTGCTCAACATTGTCCTTTTGGCTGGCATCAGGATGTTGGTCAGTTTTAGTTTCATCTACAACTTTTTCTTCAATAATAGGATTTGCTGTGGTCAAGCTACCTTCTATTAGTTGATAAAGCTCTTCGTCAGTTAATGACTTTTCGAGTATTTCCTCGGATACAGATACTTCCGCTTTTGTGTCAGGTTTCTGGACTTCCAAAGCTGCTAGGTCAACGTCCATGTCACTCTTTATGTCTACTGCCCATCCGCAAAGTTTTGCTGCTAGTCTTGCATTTTGACCTTCTTTGCCAATGGCCAATGAAAGGTGTCGGTTAGGAACTACAGCAACAGCCGTACTGTTGTCTTGGTCTACGTCTACCCTGAGTACCTCTGATGGACTAAGAGCATTTTGAATGTACCGATTAGGGTCTTTGTTCCATTCTAGAATGTCTATTTTTTCTCCCTGTAGTTCGTTAACAATACTCTGAATTCTGACACCTCTTAAGCCTACGCATGATCCAACTGGATCTACACCATCTTGCTTGGCTCTAACTGCTACCTTGCTTCTGGAACCGCTTTCTCGAGCTATTCCCACTATTTCAACCGCACCGTTGTAAATTTCAGGAACTTCTTGCTCGAATAATCTGCGCAATAAAATTTCATCCGCTCTTGATACGATTAGCTCCGGTCCTCTAATCGACTCTTTGTCGATTGCTTGAAGCAAAACTTTTATTTTTGAACCTTGTCTATACCTTTCAGAGGATACCTGTTGACTCACGGGCAAAACAGCTTCTGTCCTGCCAGTATCAACAATGATTTTGTTTGGCTCTATCCTTTGGATCGTTACAGTGATTATCTCTCCTTCCCTGCCTTCATACTCAGATAGGACAATTTCCCTTTCAGCTTCTCTCAGCCTTTGAAGCACTACCTGCTTTGCAGTTTGCGCAGCTATCCTTCCTGCACTGTTTGGGATGTTTTGAGTCTTGATTACATCCCCAATGTCGGCTTTTGGATTGTAATGTTCCCTTGCTTCTTCCTTGGTAAGTTCTTGTAGCGGGTCTTCTACGGTGTCGACCACTGTCTTCACAATATCTACTTCAATATCTCCTGAACCTGGGTCAAGACTTACTGAGATGTTGTGGCCTTCAGTGACACTGTCCTTTTTAAAGGCGGACACTAGTGCCGCCTCAATAGCACCCATAACTTTATCGCGTGGGAGATTTCTTTCGGCAGCCAATTGAGTCAAAGCAATGAGGAAATCACTTTTCATAGCTAAACTGCCCCCTTTTTTTTCTCTAAATACGAAAGAAAGTGGGACAGGCCCACTTTCAAATTACTACTCTTAAACTAGGCTGTTATTATAGCATTGTCACGCCTAATGGAACAACCTAGGATCCGTAATGCTGAAGGTAGTTAAATCTACTTGTAAGCACAAAATCTTTCAAAAAATATTTAAGCAAAAGGAAAAAAGGAAAATTTGATTCCTTTAAAGAGCATAACCGCTCCGGTTTTTTGGGTGTTATTTATTATCACAATTGGTTTGTCGTCCTCTTGTGGATCCAGTGATGAGCAGGTAGTTGTATTTGCGGCAGCAAGTCTCACCGATGTTTTGAATGATGTGAAAAAAAGATATGAGTTGGAACATGAAAGTACTGTTCAATTTAATTTTGGAGGTTCTCAGGCCTTGGCAATTGAATTATCAAAAGGTTCGCCAGGAGATGTTTTTATCTCAGCCGGAAACCCACCAATGAAATTTTTGACCGAAGAAGCCGATATTGAAATTTCAAGTACATCTGTGGTTGCCCATAATTCTCTCATAGTGGTAACAAAATCGGAGGAAATTGAATTAGACGGTTATAGCAATTTGTTGGACTTGGATTTAATAGCGATAGCTGATCCAAGCCTTGCTCCAGCAGGGTTTTATTCCCAACAATTTTTGATAAATACTGAGTTGTGGATGGATCTCCAAGATAAACTCGTTTTTGCGGCAGATGTAAGGGCCGCCTTAAATTATGTGAAGTCAGGTAATGTAGACGCTGCTATCGTTTATATGACAGACGGCATGACAGAACCTCAATTGCAGATAAGAAAAATTGTTCCTTCGACCTCTTACTCCAATATTTCTTATCCAATCGCTGTGATTCGAAACAAAAAAACGAGCCTTAGTGATATTTTCGTTGATTTCCTACTGTCCTCTGAAATTGAGCAGCTTTTCCTCTCGTATGGTTTTAAGTGAATAAATATTGGTTGAATTAATCCTGCTATCCATAAAAGTTGCGGCTGTTGCCACTCTAATTAATATTCCGATCGCTGTGTATATAGGGTGGTTGATTGGGAGAAGAAATATCAGGGGGAAATTAATTTTGGAGACTGTCATTTCTTTGCCATTGGCTTTACCGCCTGTTGTGACAGGATATTTTCTACTCATTTTGGTAGGTAGAGAATCTGCTATAGGCCAGATTTCTCAATTTTTGTTTGGCAACGATATTGTTTTTACTTGGGTAGCCTCTGCAATAGCTGCATCCGTTGTTTCCTTTCCTTTGATGGTTCGGGCAATCATCGTTGCCATGCAAGGCGTTGATACTACCTTAGAAAGATCGGCTCGTTCCCTCGGAGCCGGGCCAATTCGGACATTTTTACAAATAACTTTGCCCTTGTGTTACAACGGTTTAGTGGCAGGAATACTGCTTGGATTTGTTAGGGCCATTGGGGAATTTGGTGCAACCATAGTTGTGGCTGGTAACATTCCTGGTAGAACTCAAACAATCCCATTGGCTATATACAGCAAAGTCCAGCTGGGGAAAGATTCAGAAGCCATAAATTTGATAATAATATCTACAGTATTGGCCATTATTACCCTGATAATTCACCATTGGTTAATTGTCAGAGGAACTAGGAAATCTCAAAGGTAATGCCTAATGGTTCTTGAAATAGATATCAAAAAGGAATATAACGAATTTCAATTACTTATAGACGCGGTCACGGAAGAAGGGATAACTGGTATTTTTGGACCTTCGGCTAGCGGCAAGTCAACTCTTTTGAACTGTATTGCTGGTTTCGAAAAACCTGATTGCGGACTGATAGCCCTAAATTCCGAAATTTTGTTTTCATCAACAGGTAGAATCAGCATTCCCACAGAAAGGCGAAGGATCGGATATGTGCATCAGCATTCTGCACTTTTTCCTCATTTAACAGTAAGGAGGAATGTGGAATTTGGATTCAATTTAACTGAAAACTCTAGAAAGGTGGTAAATTTTCAAGAACTGATCAGCTTATTTCGGTTGCAAAATATCATGGATCGTGGCGTCACGAATTTGTCAGGCGGAGAACGTCAGAGGGTCGCTTTGGCTAGAAGTTTGGCAGCAGCTCCAGAGTTATTGCTTTTAGACGAACCATTAGCTTCGTTGGATTTACCTTTTAGAGGATTCATATTGGAAAAGTTAAAAGAGGTTTCTCGGACCTTGGGATTGAACATGATTTATGTTTCCCATTCGATTTCAGAAATGATGGCTTTGGTTGATTCCGTAATTGTCATCAGTGACGGGAAGAAACTAGCTGAAGGGAATCCGTCATTGCTGCTGAATAACGGCGAGGTTGCAGATTACGTAGATTACAGTTCTTTGGAAAATATTCTCCAAGGTACAGTGGAGGAGCACTTAAGTTCCACATTATCAGCAGTATCCGTTGGGGCCGCAAAGCTTGTCACCCCTAAACTGACGTTGGATATCGGAGACCCAATAAATGTTTCAATAAAAGCAGCTGATATTATCGTCAGCAAGTATCTTCCTAGTGGTATAAGCGCTAGAAACGTACTAAAAGGGTTTGTTTCGCGAACTAATAAGTCGACTAATTTCACATTTTTGGATTGCGATATTGGTGGTGTAAGTCTTATAGCAGCGCTTACTAATCATTCTCTAGTGGAACTTGGAATTGAGAACGGTGACGATATTTTTTTGATCCTAAAGGCGACGAGCATTACCCCTATGGAATCGTTGTGAGTACGACAATGCTACCTGAAGGTTATATGAGCAAGTTGTTTTCAGATTTAACTAGGTTACCCTGAGATAGTATTGTATTAACGTCGTGAAGGGTGCTTATGTCGGTGGAAGGGTCTCCATTTACAACCACAATATCTGCAGATTTCTCTTTTTCAATCGTTCCTATTTGATCTTCCATGCCAAGGCATTCCGCTGAAGTTTTGGTTGAACAAGTTATCGCCTCTAGAGGGGATATATTCATGTCGTTTACCATGACCTCTGGGATGTAGGCGAAATCGTCAAAATGAGCATTTGTCATCCCTGAATCCATTCCAGTAACGAATCTAACGCCTCGATCCCACATATCTCTCAAGATTTCAAATCGCTTCTCAGGGTCTCTCATTGCACCAGAGTCGGGTTTGATTGGTCTTCCACGTAGGCTGTTGAGGTGCGATAGGGCTAAAGTTGGATCTACGTAGATACCCTTTTCCGCTATCTGGTCTGCCACATCTGGATCGTAGTCGTATTGTTCAGAGGGATCGCTCGATAACCATGAGCAATGTATGAGATTGTGTATCCCAGCTTCCACACAATTTTTCACACCTTCAGTAGCGTGGCAATGGGCCGCAACTTTAAGTCCAAGTCGATCTGCATCATGTACGGCATTTTTAAGAACGTCTGCCGTGTACTGGGGGGCCCTCACATTGGTACCTGGGGTAAATCCTCCTCCAGTTGACATTATTTTTATGCAATCAGCTCCTAGTTTAAATTGTTGTCGGATGGCTTTAACTACTTCTGCAGAGGTGTTCGCCTCCGTTCCAAACATATTGCAGTGCCCACCTGTTGTGGTTATTGGCGTTCCAGCGACGAGTAATCTAGGACCGGGAATGATTCCGTCACTAATTCCTTGCCGGAGAGGGAACACAACTTCATTTCTACTTCCTAGATCCCTCATTGTGGTGACACCTGAAGAAAGTGCTGCTCTAACAGCTTGAGTGCCTCGTAGTAGGAAAGTTTCGTTGCTTTCTGTTGTTATGTGTTCATAGGCATCTGCTTCAGAACTACAATGTATGTGTGAGTGCATTTCGATAAATCCGGGAAGAATAGAACCTCCTGGAACTGTAAGTATTTCAGCGTTACTTTTATCAGATTGCGTTAGCTGGTCAGAGGTACAGACTTTTATGATTTTTCCTTCCTCAGTTACTACAGCACCATTCTTTAAAGGTTCTGACCCTGATCCATCTATTAGTCTGTCTGCTTGAATAATATATTTCATGAATTGTGTTCCATCTCTTGTAAAGTTGCGGGCATTATATAGGAAGTAAGCATGGTGAAGAGTCCGAGGTCAGTTGCTCTGCCTGAGGCTCCGCAATATACTTCTTTTTGCTTAACAATTGGAGGAAACATGAGTGAATTAATTTGGTCAGTAAATCCATTCGGCGGAGCGGTCATTGATCCGAATTCAGTGTCATCTACAGTTACTGAATTTGCTTCATCCTTATTGGAATCTGTACCCAAATGGCGTGATGAGAACATAAAAGTGGCATGGTTGGAGATACCAAAAGGTTCTTTTAGTGCTATTGCGACAGCATCGGAAGAGGGGTTTGTATTTCACCATGCTACAGAAGACTATGCCATGATGACATTGCAAGTTGAAGAAGACGCCTTCGTACCACCTTATGCAACCCATTACATAGGAATTGGTGGAGTTGTTATAAATCAAAATAGAGAATTATTGGTAGTGTCGGAGAGGTATCGGGCAGCAGGTCGGGGTCCCGGATATAAATTGCCAGGTGGAGCCTTGCAACCCGGAGAACATTTAGCGGAGGCTGCGGTAAGAGAAGTCTACGAAGAAACCGGTATTTCTACTACATTTGAGGCCCTTACATTTTTTAGACATTGGCATGGGTATCGGTATGGTAAGTCTGATATTTATTTCGTAGCTAGGTTGTCTCCGCTTGATAACGATATAACAATGCAAGAAGAAGAAATCGCCGAATGTCTATGGATGCCTGTAGATCAGTTCCTAAATGAAGAATCTGTTCATTTGTTCAACAAAACAATAGTGAGATCTGCCACAGAGAACGAAGGTTTAAAAGTTACGCCGATTAATGGCTACGAGCCTGCAGATAAATTCGAATTTTTTATGCCTCATTAATGGCAAAATAATAAATTTTGTGGGCTGGACGTCTTGAGGAGTCAACAACGGTCTAAATGATTGCTGGAAAAGGAGTGAAAAAATGGAAACGAACCTAAAACAGAGAATTAGGTCTGGGGAAATATTGATCGGTGTTTCGGTGCCTTTGGACGCCACTGAATCTGAAATGGAGACGATCATTAGTAAAGACGACTACGCTTTTGTTTTTACAGATAGCCAACACGGTCCTTTCAATGAAGAAACCTTGGTGAACTTTTGTCAATTTGCTAGTAACTTAGGAATTCCTTCGCAATTTCGTATTAAGCATACAAGGCATACCTATTTGATCGGTAACATACTTGATCTAGGCCCGACGGGAATTGAGGTTCCTCAAGTTGAAACTCTAGAAACTGTCCAAGAGGCCGTTCATTATTTCTATTATCCGCAGAAGGGTGGTAGGAGCGTTGGTGGGGCCGCCAGATATATGGTCGAAGGAAGGTCAGAGAGAATCGAATACGGTAATTGGTGGAATTCAACCGGATTTTTATCTATACAGATGGAATCATTAAGGGCCGTAACTACTGCAAGTAAATTAGCTATTGACGGCGTCGATTGTCTTACTTGGGGGCCTAATGATTTGCTCTACGACATGGAGGCTCATCCTAATCATCCAATCCAGACTGTAGATGACTGTGTCAAGCATGCCCTTGATCAGCTGCAAGGTACTCAAACGCGGATCAGTTTCCGGAGTTACGATCATAATCTGAGAAATAAATACATAGATATGGGAGTAACGGTTCTCATGGAGCACCCTAAATAAGTGCAGCTTAGTTGAAGATAGCAAATCAACTACTAAACAAATTGACACTCTTCCGGTGATGTAAGTAGAATTTGTAGGTTAATTTAAGGGAATACCAATGCCAAAAAGAACCTATCAACCCAAAAACAGAAGACGCATGAGAGTGCACGGTTTCAGATCACGTATGAGTACCAAGGCTGGCAGAAATGTCCTCAAGAGAAGGATGTTCAAAGGGCGACATAAATTAACTGTTTAAATTTATTTTTACAGTTTGAGCGCTTTAATACCGCAAGGGATAAACATATACAGAGTGGTTGCATGCGAAAATATCAGAAATTGCGTAGGGCCTCTGAATTTGATTCTGTCAAAAAGTATGGCGATGGGTTTTCTGATTCCAATATTGTGATGTTGGTCATGAACAGAGACGTAGTAGGGGAGAGTGGCGAATCTCGGCTCGGGTTTGTTGTCTCAAAAAGAATTGGAGGCGCTGTTGTAAGGAATAAATTTAAAAGGAGACTCAGAGAATCTGCTGTTTCAATATCCCTTGTTGATGGAATGGATATTGTTTTTATAGCAAAACAGGGTATTTTGAAGTCTGATTTCAACCAAATATCTTCTTCAGTGCATAAACTACTAGACAATGCCAACCTTATATCCATCGAGTAGACGTGAATATAGAGTGAATCCAATTACAATCAATCCCGCTAGGCCCATTACGCTATCCCTGTTAAAGTTCTATAAGCGTTTTGTTTCACCTTTTTTACCTGTCTCTTGCAGGCATCTGCCGACGTGTTCAGAGTATGCTTACTTAGCAATAGAAAAACATGGGGTGTTTCGAGGTGCAGTTATCACTGCAAAAAGATTACTTAGGTGCAGACCCTATGGAACCAAGGGTTATGATCCTGTTCCATAGTCACATTCGACATATACCATGAGAGACTGGACATTATTGAAGTATGTTTTTTAGAAACAAAAAATTAGCCGTTTGCCTAATTTTGCTGTTCCTTGTCAGTATTGGTTGTACAAGAATTAATAGTGCCCAAGGTTGGTCAGGTGCTTTGATTAACGGAAGTCATCTCATTCTTACAAGTATGGATGGTCATATTATGGTGTTGGATAAACAGACTGGGAAACACCATTGGAAACCAGACTTGATAAGGGTGAACGAAAAAGAAGAAGACAAGCGGGCATCATACGGAATCCCCGTTGTATCCAAAGGAATTGTTTTTGTAGGTGTTTACGACGGTAAAATCCAGGCTATAGAAGAGGACACCGGCAGAATTGTGGAAACCGAAGTGGTTAGTGATGACTTTGAGATAATTGGCGGTCCTTTGATCAGTAATAACAAACTGTATATTGGTTCTAGTGATGGGGTGCTTAGGTCTTACATTCTGGATTTTTCAAATGAGCAGGTTTCATTCAACGATGATTGGGAATTCAAAGTAGGTGGGGAGATATGGTCCACCCCTGTAGTATCGGATGGAATTCTAATAATCACTTCCCTTGACCATAATATATACGCTATTGAAGAGGATACGGGTGAATTAATTTGGAAATCAGCGACAGGAGGTGCGATAGCAGCAACTCCTTTGGTGTATAACGATACAGTTTATGTAGGTTCTTTCGATAGTGTATTTTATGCATTTGATTTGCCTACTGGAGAGGAAAAGTGGACTTTTGAGAAAGCATCAAATTGGTATTGGGGTAAGCCTGCTATTGGTGGAGAGACAATTTACATTCCCTCTCTGGATGGCAAACTTTATGCATTGGATGCAAATTCAGGTAGGAAAGAATGGGAATTGGAAACTGAGGGAGCAATTGTTGGATCTCCAGCTATAGTTGCCGACATGGTGGTTATAGGGTCCACAGATGGGGAAATACGTATAGTTGAGGCAAATTCAGGTGAACTTCTAGGTAGTTGTGACGTTGGTAAAAGTATAGAATCCCCAATAACGTCGGAAGGTTCAGATGTGTATTTTAGTGTAAGAGATCATTCTGTGAGAGCCATCACAATTAAGCCAAATGGAAACCCAGATGAAAAATGGGATGCTCCATATTTCTCCAATCTACTGAAAGATGATAAGAGTCCACAGCCTAGTGATTGGTCGCCTGACTGTTGATCAAATATAGAGGACAATAATTTTGGAAATATTCTCTCAATTATGGAATAGCGTAATCATCCAGCCGATGATAAACAGCTTATTGATTCTCTATAGCATAGCTATCAGTAATTTTGGGTTAGCCATCATTCTTTTCACTGTGATAATTCGGGCAGCCATGATGCCTTTGACAGTGAAGCAAAGCAAGCAAATGAAGTCTATGACCGCTCTTCAGCCCAAGATAAAAGAAATTCAAAATAAGTATAAGAATGATAAGCAGAGACAATCCCAAGAGACGATGAAGTTGTATAAAGAGCAAGGAGTTAATCCGATAGGGTGTTTAGGGCCAATGTTTATACAATTCCCGATATGGATCGGGCTGTATCAGGCAATTTTGCAAACGGTGCCTACCACTCCTGAAAGCCTGGTTAACTTATCTGGTCATTTATATGAGTGGCTACCTTTAGTTCATGATGTAGTGCCAATAAATAGTAATTTTATGTGGTTAAATTTAGCTAACCCAGATCCACTGCCTGTTTTTCCGATTCTGGTTGGGGTATCTATGTGGTTTATGCAAAAAATGACCACTATGCCTGCCATGGATGATAGGCAAGCCTCAACCAATAGAATGATGCTATGGATGATGCCGATCATGTTTGGGTTTTTTACGATGCAATTCCCAAGTGGGTTAGCTTTATATTGGGTAGTGTCGAACGTAGTAGGAATTGTTATTCAAGGTTTCATCACTGGGTGGGACCCAATTAAGAATTTAGTCAATTTTGCCAGTAACCGGACACCACAACCTACGGCAGCCCTTGCCGGGGGACCAACTCCGGACCTGGAGGAGGAACAAATAGATGAAGTCGATAGAGATGACCGCCAAGACAGTGGAAGAAGCGATCGAAATCGCCCTAAAAGAACTAGACGCCGACCGCGTAGAGGTAGAAATAGACGTCATTAGTCGAGGTAAGCCTGGCATATTAGGTATAGGCAGTGAATTAGCTGCCGTGAGGGTTACGAAAGTAGATGGGACCTCAGATACACTGAGTTCTGCTAGTGAAGTTATTAATAATCTTGTGTCTCATATGGATGTTGATGTTGTTGTGAATCTAAAAGAAGCGGACAATGAAGAGACTGGAGCCCCAGTATTTGAGATAGAAGGTGACGATTCTGGCTTGTTGATAGGCCGAAAAGGGGAAACTCTACGGTCTTTACAATTCCTAACTAGATTTATTGTGAGCAGGCAAACAGGAGAAAGAGCAAATATTTCTCTTGATGTTGAAGGGTATGATGAGAGGAGAAAGCAATCTTTGGCTAATTTGGCTAGTCGGGTTGCTCAGAGGGTTGTAAAAACTGGACGGTCAATTGAGCTGGAACCCATGTCAGCCAGAGAGCGAAGGCTGGTCCATGTGGCTTTGGCTGAAAACACGGATGTCTACACAGAAAGCTCAGGAGAGGGGCGAGACAGAAGGGTGGTGGTAATTCCTTCTTAAAACTTTGAGCGGTTACGTGATGGCGATTAACATGTTGGAGGTTTACAATCTTGTTCCACTGTTAATACGCTGCCCTTGCTTCAACTGATATCTAATAACATAATGGGCCAAAGATTCAACATTCGGACCCCTAAGTATGCAACAGCCAGGTAACTTCAACGCTTCACTGGAAAAAGTGGCCAAAGTGTCACTTTATGTATTTATTGGGGTTGTTGTTTGCTTCGCTCTTTATCTGGTGAGAGGAGCCTTGTTTCCTTTTGTACTAGGTATAGTTCTCACCTATATTCTTAATCCATTTGTCAATTTTTTTGAGAAATTTATTCCTCTTAGAAACACAAAACCTAAATTGACCCGAGCGATATCTATTGCAATCGTAACATTGAGTTCTTTTCTTATCATTGCTGGGGGGCTTCTATTGGTTATACCGCCAATGTTTAAGCAATCAAGCGAGTTAGTTGCTGATATACCCAATTTGATCAGAGATGCAAGGACAACCGTGGAAAGTTGGAATTCCGAATATGCCTCCAACATCCCAGAAGAGATACGTGTGGAAATTGATAGATTATTGGAAAATGGTGGGGAGATACTACTAAGTGCATTTCGAGGTGTTTTAAGTAGAACGGCAGTGGCTGCTGTTCATGCTTTAACTCTGGTTGTCGGTTTGGTAGTGCTGCCTTTGTTTGTGTTTTATTTTTTGAAGGATAGAGAAGCTGTCCGGGAATCTTTTGTAGAAGTGTTCCCAACAGATGCTCAGATTCACGTCGTGTATGTTCTTAGAATTCTTAATCGCATTATTGGTGCTTACGTTCGGGCTCAATTTACATTAGCTGCTGTGGTATGGGTTTTAATTTCCATCGGCCTAATGCTAATGAGTGTAAAATACGCCGTGCTGCTGGGAGCAGTTGCAGGTATATTTGAATTGGTCCCAATTGTGGGGGCCTGGCTTGCGGTTATTCCTACTATTATCGTAGTTCTTTCTACATCTCCCGAAAAAATTCTTTGGGTGTTACTTTTATATTTAGGAGTTCAGCTATTTCAAGGCGCTATCCTAGTGCCTAGGGTTCAAAGTTTTGCTATGAAACTTCATCCATTGATGATATTGATATCTATAGTTGTTGGTAGTGAAATAGCTGGTCTTTGGGGCGTTGTATTGGGACCTCCAATCGCTGCTGCCGCTAAAGAGCTAATAATATACTTCAATAATCCTCCTCAATATGGCATTTTGGCAGAGGAAAATGAAATACTAGAACCGGATGAAAGTGGTATTGCCTAAAGAATATAGGTTTAGAAAGCTGATTTAATTATGGTAAATGTACAGAGTTTTGAAGAAGACAAAATTCAATTAATTTCTATTCATCCATTGGATGTTGAGAATGATTCATATATGAACCTTTTTTGGGCCTTGGAAGATGCGATACAGGAAATAAACAGCAATGTATCATCGGCTGTAGTATTAGTGGACTTAAGCGATGTTATATTGAAACCTAAATCCTTAGGTGTTGGGTATGAATCTTATTTTATTAGCGATCTGATTTCAGGCATAAAATTTCCCACCATTGGCATTGTTGATTCTGAAGCGCATCTCGCATTACTTGAGTTGTTCTTATGTTTTGATATAAGGATTACAAACAGAAAAAGTAGATTCTCTATGTCACATATTTTGGAAGGTTTTACTCCAACAGATGGAGGAACCCAAAGGCTTCCACGAATAGTAGGTGTTGGTAGAGCAATGGATTTGTTATTGACGGGCAGGTGTTTTTCTGCCGAAGAAGCTATGGAAATAGGTGTTGTGCAATATCTTTTTCCGAAAGATGTAGTTGGTGAAGCGATAGCTTTGGGGTCTCAAATAGCTGCCCATGGACCTATTGCCGCGCAATATCTGAAAGAGGCGATAATGAATGGAGCTGATATGACATTGAGTCAAGGTTTGAGCTTGGAAACGGATCTAAATGTGATTTTGCAGAGTACATTTGATAGAGCTGAAGGGATTCAGTCTTTTTTGAACAAGAAGTCTCCTAAATTCCTAGGTCGGTGAAAAAGGTGATATGGAATTAGTTGCACCAAAAGATGAAGTAGTGCTGTATCAGGTCACTGACGGTGTAGCTCATATAAAGTTGAATAGGCCAGACCAAATAAATGCTTTCAACATTGAAATGAGAGATATGCTTTTTCAAACTTTGGAACTTTATAGAGACGACAATGAAGCGAAGGTCGCGATTATTAGTGGAGAGGGGGGAAGAGGATTTTGTGCCGGGGCTGATCTAACAGAATTTGGGACCACTCCATCTCAGGTTATTTCCAGGGATGTTAGATGGGAAAGAGATTTATGGGGACTATTCATAGCTCTTAGAAAACCGATTATAGCTAAATTACATGGATATGTTATTGGGTCTGGAATTGAAATAGCTGCTCTTTGTGACATCAGAGTTGCTGCTGATAGTTCGGTGTTCAGGATGCCGGAGGTTGCCTTGGGTATGATACCTGCGGCAGGTGGGACACAAACGTTGCGTAATATGGTCGGGGCCAGCAAGGCTCTCGAAATAATTATGACTAACAGAATGATAGATGCTTCAGAGGCACTTAAAATTCGGCTGATCGACCGCATTGCTACTGAAGATAATCTTGATCGTGCAGTCCTAAATGTTGCGAGAAGTCTGGCTGAGCTGAACCCCAAATTGTTGTCATCTTTGAAGTCAACTGTGATTAAAGGCTTGGACCTGACCATGGCTCAGGGGATTCAATATGAAAGGCGTAATTTTGTCCAAGGGAAATAACTTTTCTAGGAATTTTTAAGAGAGATTATTGGCTGCCCGGCCAGGATTCGAACCTGGGTCGAAGGAGTCAAAGTCCTTAGTGCTACCACTACACCACCGGGCATCAAGTTATTTGAAAACTTATGAAGATTTAGTATATCCCAATAAGTGGTGTTCTAGTTAAATTTTTTTCTGTATATACTTAGACTTTGTTTGTGGCTTGTTATGCTTTGCTTCGCGAGCCTCAATACCGCTTAACATGCGTTAATAAAGGGAGATTTCTTTGGTTACGGATCCTAATGAATTTAAAGGTGTCATTAAGAAAATAAAAGATAATATTCAAAAAGTTATTGTTGGCAAATCAGATGTTATCGATTCGGTCTTGATTTCCATATTGTGTAATGGTCATGTACTTGTTGAAGATGTACCTGGCTCAGGTAAAACTACCTTGGCTCGAGCGGTAGCTTCTTCTCTAGATTGTAGTTTCGGAAGAATTCAATTCACACCTGACTTAATGCCATCTGACGTTGTTGGTGTCAACTGGTTTAATCAAAAATCAAGCGAATTTGAATTTCAGAGTGGTCCAATATTTAACCAAATAATACTGGCTGATGAAATAAATAGAGCAACTCCAAGAACTCAATCGGCCCTGCTTGAATCTATGCAGGAAACACAAGTAACTGTAGATGGAGATAGTCGCAGTTTACCAACACCATTCATTGTGTTGGCTACTCAAAACCCTCTGGACATGGAGGGAACCTTTCCCCTTCCAGAAGCACAGTTGGATAGGTTTTTAATGAAAATTTCATTGGGTTATCCCTCTGAAAAAGAGGAATCGGACATCATTCTTAGGTTTCATAAAGAAGGTTATTCTGAAAATATACAACCGGTTGCAAACGGGGAAACAATAAAGGATATGGAGAAATTTTCGTCATCGGTTAAAGTGGAAGAGAACATTCGTGACTATATTATATCGATAGTTAGAGCAACTCGAGAAAATGATAAATTGATTGTTGGGGCTAGCCCAAGAGGATCTTTAGGTCTATATAAATGTAGCCAAGCGAACGCAGCATTACATGGTAGGGACTATGTAATACCTGATGATGTTAAAACTCTTACTAATTCGGTGTTGTCACATAGGATCATACCTACATCTAACGCTCGGCTGAGAGGGTTTGGTGGAAATGAAATATTAGAAGAAATAGTTTCAGAAATCCCTGTGCCAATGGAAGTAAGTTAATCTAAAGGTATGGTTAAGAAGTTTTGGCATGACTTTTGGATTCTGTTAATAGTTACCTTAGTAATTATTGGAGTCTTTTCAGGTCAAGGAATGCTTATAGGCTTGTCTGTTATGAGTCTCCTTGTGGTTTGTACGGCATGGTTATGGAACAAAGTTTCACTCGAAAATCTAGACTATATCAGGGTGATACCACAGAAAAGGGTTTTTATTGGAGATACTGTCCCTTTTCGTATTGAGCTTCACAATAAAAAACCAATACCAGTGCCAAGGATCGATATAGTAGATGATATTCCCGACTGCTTGAACCTTGTTGGCCCAGACATTAAACCAAGTGCAACTTTCGACGCTGTTTCAATGACCCACTCAACCTCTGTGTCCGCCTATCAAAAGACATCATGGGATTATTCACTTAAACCCAATAAAAGAGGGTTCCACCGTTTGGGGTCTGTGAATATTTTGGGGGGCGATATCTTTGGTTTATTTCAGAGTAAAAAAACCTCTCCTACTCGAGATTACATATTGGTTTATCCTCAGGTAATAAATTTACCTGATCTTGGCATGCCTGAATCAAGGCCATTGGGTGACAAAATTACCGGTCTAAACATATATCAAGATGTGTTTTGGAATAGAGGTATAAGGACTTATGAGAAGGGAGATCCTCTAAATACAATTGACTGGAAATATACGGCCAAAAAATCACAATTAATGGTCAAAACATTTGAATCCACGAATAAAAATGATGTTATTTTGGCCGTCTCGGTTGAAACATCTGCAAAAGTGTGGGAAGGCTATTCTGCAATAAATTTAGAACGAGTAATAACGGCCGCAGCTTCTATTGCTAGCAATTGTAGCCTTGAAGGGTTCAGCCTTGGGTTATTTTCCAATGGTACCCCTGTACTATCGGACTTACCCATGAAAATACCTGCATCTCAATCAGAGGATCAACTAAGATTGATATTGGAAACATTAGCTACCCTAGGACCGATTGCGTCAGGCTCTATTTCCGAAAATTTGAACACTTGGTATAAAAGTTTTCCATTAGGCTCTACGGTGGTTTTGGTTACCTCTTTTTTTACCCAAGATTTGCTGGATTCTCTAAGGAATATTGAAAAATTTGGGTGCAAGGTAGTTCTTGTTAACGTTTCCGATGAGCTGTGTGATATCACAGAGGAAGAGTTCATAAAATACGAGATTGGAGCTCATTTTAGTCGTATGGAGTCAGCAGGTGAATTCGTACCAGTCTAAAATTGTCGCTCTATGTTTGATATTAGCTGACTCTGTTTGGCTATATTCAATTTTTGCTGTCGTAGGAGTGATTGTTTCATTGGAGCGTAGCCCTCTAGCATATGTTGCATGTTTTGTTGCATATGCTTCCTCGCTGTATATTTCCCAGTTTTTGAATTTCCTTAATTTGAGATTTTCAATTGCAGTTGTACTCCAAATGTTATTGGGATCAGTCATTTGTTATTACTTGATCGGAGTTTCGAATATTCCGGATGAACGAGGGTTTTCTATTTTCTGGGTATTGAACATTGACCAATGGGATTACGAAAGTGGAGAAGTTGGTCTATCGATTGCTTTGGCGACTTTAATGAGCGCTTTTATGTGGGTAAAAGGAGGTCTTTCCGGGTCAAGTGACTTTCTTTTGGAAGCTATGTTTTCTACCTTTAGGATCGGCATAATTGTCATGGCATTTACAGTTACAGTCGATATCTTTCATGTCGCCGATTTATCGATGTCGACCTTAATGTATGTCTTTTTTGCCGCAAGCTTGTCAGGTTTGGCCATTGGTAGGATTAAACCTTCTTCAGATATTGACAAACCCAATTTTGGTTGGTTCAAGATAGTATCTTTTTTGGTAGTAGCTGTAATTCTAGTTGGTGTTTTATTTGCTTCTTTGAGTAAGGATTTATTGGGGACTGTCTCTTCACCCATCACAACCCTTATAAGCTGGATAGCGATGGGAATCGTTTATTTGATTGCAATTCCAATCATTTATCTAATTCAATTTTTGATCAAAATTTTCAGTTGGGTGCTTGGCGATCCTAATCTTCCTGATCAACCTGCTCAGCAGCAGCAACCTGTGGAAGGTATAGGAAATGTACTGGAAGGTTTGGTCAATGCCCCGGTGTCAGAAGAACCTTCTGCCGTAATGCAATATTTTGAATATGCCGCAATATTTATCCTTGTAATGGCCTTCATACTCGTTCTCGGAATTGCTTTTAGAAGAATTAATAGGCCCCAGAAGGTATCTGATGCAGGGGTTAAATCTGAGATTGAAGGATCTGAAGGTTCTTTAAGCGATTTGTTTGATATAGCTAAAAGGTTACTCCGGAGAGAAGGTTACTCTGAAAAGAAAGATTTTGTAATACCTGATCATCTTGATCATAAGAGCAAAACCATATTAGGGTCCTACTACAGATTGTTGTATTTGGGTTCGAAAAACGGTTTGGATAAATCATCCTTTGCCACTCCTAAGGAATTTCAACCATTTCTGTCTCGTATTTTCGATGTAATCATCGTAAAAAAAGTGACAAATGCTTTCGCACGTGTTTGCTATGGTGCTCAGACTCCTTCTGTAGAAGAGGTTGAAGAAGTAACAAAATTAATGGACGATTTAGATATTAATAAAAATTAAATGGTAGCTTTGCTAGCCATATACCGACTAGAGCTGCTATCAATCCAATCACTACACTAGAAACCAAATAAAATATAGCTTTGGTGTAGTTACCATTAGACATAAGCTGTACGCTAGACACTGTCACAGTTGAAAAAGTGGTAAAAGATCCACAAAATCCCACTCCCAACAGTAATGAATACTCTTGATTCCAGTTAGCTTTGTTGAAAGCACAACCTACCAAAAATCCTAAAATGAGTGATCCAATAATATTTACTGAAAAAGTTCCTAATAAACTAGAACCAAGGTATGAATTCGCCATACGGTCTGCGCCGTACCTACATGCAGCTCCGGCTGCTCCTCCGAGGATCACTAATACCCAGTTCATCTACAGCTAACCTACCATTTTATGAATTTTTAGAATATAGGATGTTTGGGGATATTAGTAAAAAATATCCCCAAACGATCAGTTGAGTTTTTGGCCAGTAAGGTATTTTTTTGCATTCACTGCAGCTGTAACTCCATCACCAGCTGAACTTATCAGTTGTGAGGCAGAATTAGCTCTTATGTCTCCTGCGGCAAAAATACCTTTTACGCATGTTTCCAGATTAATATCAGTCTGGATATGTCCTCCCTTGTCAGTATCTACTAGACCCTCTATGAAATCAGAGTTCGGCGTAAGTCCAACAAATATGAAAACACCGTCCATGTGAACCCTAGTAGATTCTCCTGAAAGGAGGTTTATAAGCGAAATTCCTTCTACCATCCCGTCACCATGAATCTCTTTCACTTCTACGTTCAAATGAACTTTTATCTTTTCGTGATTTGAAACCCTATCTTGCAGTATTTGCTGCCCGTGTAATGTCTCTGATTTACAAAATATATCTACTTTAGAAGCGAATTCTGTCAACGTTATGGCCTCTTGAAGTGCAGAATCACCGCCACCTATTACAGCTACATTTTGATCAATAAAAAAAGCACCGTCACAAGTTGCGCAATATGAGACGCCGGCGCCTACCAGTTCATTTTCTCCTGGTACCCCCAGCCTATTTAGTGTCGACCCACCTGCCAATATTATTGATTTTGCAGTTTTTTCCCCTTCGTAGGTTTCCACCACCCACTGCTTGTCCAGTTTTCTAATACCAGTCACTTCTGACATCGCAAATTCAGTACCTGATCCGATGGCTTGCTCCTGGAGCTTACTTGAAAATTCGGCACCGCTGATCCCTTCAGGAAACCCTGGGTAATCCTCGACTTTCTCCACATTTATTATCTGGCCTCCAGGAATTAATCTTTCCAGAAGTAGTGTCTTCAGACCTAATCTGGAGGAGTACATTCCTGCGCTGAATCCAGCCGTTCCTCCCCCAATAACGATGACATCATATTCATCCATTAGTTAATTCTCCTTCTGGGTCTACTATTTTTGGGTTTCATCAATATCATCAGTTCGCCTTCATCGTTGTATCATACTTTGATCCGCTTATTAAGTGATTTGAAAATTAATGCGCCCAAAGAGGTTATCAAATATGAGAAGCTATCTTACAAATTTAGAGTGTACATACTGTGGGGAAACATTTTCGGCAGATGAGCCAATGAGACTGTGTGACAAATGCGGTAAGGTACTCTATCCAAGGTATGACATATCAACAGCTTCTAAAAATTTCACTAAGGACCTTTTGCGGGATAGAGCCCCAAATATGTGGAGATATTTTGAGATGATGCCCATACGCGAAGAGTCCAATATAGTGACTTTAGGTGAAGGTTTTACTCCCATATTTGAAACGAAAGCTCTCGGCGCAAAAATTGGTTCCAACGCACTATTTTTAAAAGATGAAGGATTGAATCCGACTGCTTCTTTTAAGGCTCGAGGTCTGTCTGCAGCGGTGTCAAAGGCGAAAGAACTGGGTCTCAAGAAATTGACTATGCCGTCGGCTGGAAATGCGGCTGGTGCCATGGCGTCATATGCTGCCAGAGCCGGTTTGGAGGCCTTTGTATTTATGCCACAAGATGCCCCTGAAGCCAACCAAAAAGAAGTCATCGTATCAGGTGGGAATCTTAATTTAATTGACGGCCTGATAAGTGACGCAGGTATTATTTCAAGAGGGAAAGCAGCTGAAATGGATCTCTTTGATGTTTCAACTTTGCAAGAGCCATACCGAGTGGAAGGGAAAAAAACGATGGGCTATGAAATCGCCGAACAATCTGATTGGCAATTGCCGGATAACATTATTTATCCGACCGGCGGGGGAACTGGGATCGTGGGGATGTGGAAGGCTTTTCAGGAGATGGAAGATTTAGGTTGGATCTCATCGAAGCGTCCAAAAATGTTTGCAATTCAAGCTGAGAATTGTGCCCCTATAGTTAGGGCTTTTGAGAATGGCACTGAATTTGCTGAACCGTGGGAAAATGCCTCCACTATGGCTGCTGGCATGAGGGTGCCAAGTGCCATAGGAGATTATCTAATATTGAATGCCATAAGAGAGAGCGGAGGTTGTGCTCTTACTGTTTCGGACGCGGAAATGGCGGATATGACTAATATCATTGGGAGTCTCGAAGGTTTTTTCGTATGTCCCGAAGGAGCAGCCACAGCCTGCGGTGCTCAAAAACTGATCCAATATGGGCTGATAGATACAGAAGAAACAACTTTGTTACTGAATACAGGCTCTGGGTTGAAATATCTCGATATGCTGCCTTAGGACGTTACAACAAATCGGATAGGGATATATGTGGTGCGTATATGGTGAGAGAGTTTTCAATCATCATCTTCACCATTTCATGGTCAGGCACACATTCCGGACATTCCTCATTTATTCCCTTATTGTATTTGACAACCAGTTGGCTTTCGTCAAGAGACACTATATCTAGTGACCCCCCTTCTGCAGATACTATAGTTTCCATGTTGTCTAGGACTGTTTTGACTCCAGGGTCATCAGTGTTAATTGGCATTATAAAGCCCTCTACTAATTTAATCTTTCAAAAATTGTTGCAACCCCTTGGCCGCCTCCCACACACATTGTTACCAAGCCAGTTGACGAGTCTGATCTTTCCATTTCTTCCATCAACTTTACCGTCATTATTGCCCCAGTGGCCCCGACCGGATGCCCAAGGCTTATACCGCTGCCATTTATATTTGTTCTATCTATGTCAAGGTCAAGTTCTCTTATGCAATACAGTGCCTGAGATGCAAAAGCTTCATTAAGCTCTATGACATCGATATCATCAACCGACATGCCGGATTTCTTCATGGCCTTTTCCACTGCCGGAACTGGTCCTGTACCCATTACGGCAGGCTCTACTCCTGCGATTCCTCTGGTGTGCCATTTCATCCTGGGTTTTAATCCTAAATCTGCAGCTTTTGTTGCAGACATCATTACTATTGCGGCCGATCCGTCATTGATGCTTGAAGCATTTCCTGCGGTAACTGTCCCATCTTTTTTAAAGACGGGTCGTAGATTTGCTAGGCCTTCTATCGTTGTATCGGCCCTAGGTCCTTCATCTTCAGTAACAATAACGGCGTCACCTCTTCTCTGTGGAACGGATACCTCAGTGATTTGGTCGGAAAATCTACCTTGAGTAATTGCACTGCTTGCACGGTGGTGGCTAATGAGGGCGAGTTCATCTTGGTCAGATCTAGAAACCGAAAATCGTTCTGCGACATTTTCAGCTGTCACCCCCATATGGTACCTGTTGACGGGACATCCCAAACCTTCCGTAAGGCCGTCTACCAACTGTGAATTACCCATTCTTAGTCCATCAAACCGAGCCCTGTATTCTATAAGGAACGGCACTTGGCTCATATTTTCCGTACCACCTGCAACAACTATTTCGGCCTCTCCCGTACGTACAAGCTGAGCGGCCATATTTATAGCCTCAAGACCAGAAGAGCATTGTCGGTTCACGGCAATCGTAGGGGTTTCATGAGGTATGCCTGATTTCAATGAAGCTAGACGAGCAGCGTAACCTGCTTCAGCTGCCTGAATAGCATTACCTAATACAACCTCATCTACCATGTCCGGTGATATTCCAGCTCTTTCAATGGCAGCTTTTATTGCAATGGCTCCGAGATCTGGAGCACTAACGTCTTTGAAAGCTCCACCAAACCTACCTACAGGAGTTCTAGCTCCTGAAACGATTACCGCGTCATTCATGGTTATTCCTCCGATTTTTTGGTGCCTATAAGTTGTACCCTAGCAGAGCTAAAGCCTTGTATCAATTTAGGTTCAATTTTGTATCATGTTGTATTGTAATATTCGAGAGACACATTTGGTAGTAAATTGAGGGATTATAGTGTTCGTTATTGGTACAGCTGGTCACGTTGATCATGGAAAATCTACACTTGTGGAATCTTTAACCGGGATAGATCCAGACAGGTTTCAAGAAGAGAAAGATAGAGGCATGACGATTGACATAGGTTTCGCCTGGATCACTCTTCCCTCCGGCAGAGAAGTAAGCATAGTAGATGTCCCTGGCCATGAGAAATTTGTCAGCAACATGCTCGCAGGAGTTGGGGGAGTGGATATGGCGCTATTAGTAGTTGCTGCTGATGAATCTGTAATGCCTCAAACTAAGGAACATCTTGCGATTTTAGATTTATTGGGAGTGAGTAATGGTGTTGTAGTAGTCACAAAGAAAGATTTGGTTGATGAGGATTGGCTTCAGTTGGTTCATTCTGAAATACAAGATATGTTGAGTGTGACTACCCTTAAAGATGCTGAAATAGTATCTGTTTCGGCAGCGACAAAAGTCGGACTTGTAGAACTATTGGAGACGATAGATGTTGCGCTCAATAAGACCGAAGTAAAGAAAGATCTTAATAGACCTAGATTACCTATAGATCGATCTTTCTCAATCAGTGGATTTGGAACAGTTGTAACAGGTACCTTAATAGATGGATCTTTATCAGTTGGCCAAGAGATAGAGATCATTCCAGGAGGGTTGTCAGCCCGCATTCGAGGTCTTCAGTCTCATGGTAAATCCGAAGCCGTATTAGGGCCCGGGACCCGAGTTGCTGCCAATTTGTCAGGGATTGAAGCCACTCAAATTTCCAGAGGAGACGTTTTGAGTCTTCCTAATTCTATCAACATGTCAGAGGCCTTTGATGTCCGATTGCATGTGGTCGAGGATGCACCCAATCCTTTGAGGCACAATATGTTTGTAAATCTGCATACAGGAAGTTCAGAAGTTGTTTCTCGTCTCCGCCTGCTAGAGGGGGAGCAAGTACAACCCGGGCAAAGTGCGTGGGCTCAACTTAAACCAGATAAGTCACTACCTGTTTTAAGAGGTGATCACTTTATTATTAGATCGAATATGACCACCTTGGGTGGAGGCAACATTGTAGATACGAATGCCAAAAGGCATAGAAGAAGACATTCTCCGACCTTACAGAGGCTTGAGTCACTCGAGTACGGGACTCCTTCCGAAGTACTGGTCAGTTTTGTTGACTCAAACCCTTCTTGCAGTTTCGATTTGTTACGCTCGATGTCATCTTTTGATGAAGTTGATTTGATTACTAACGTGCAAACTTTGATTGATGAAAAGTCTTTGGTTGCGACATCAAATAATTTAAAGAGGGCACATTTTTTTTCAAAAGAAGGTTGGGAGAAATTGGTTGATATAGCAACTAAAACCCTTGAATTGTTTCATAAGCAATTTCCCTTAAGGCAAGGTATTTCAAGGGAAGAATTGCGAAACAAACTAAGTTTGTCTCAGGGGAGTTTCAATTCTGTCATCGGCTTGCTTGAGGGGAAAAAGAGCCTAAGGGAATCTAACTCTTTGATTTTGCTATATGATCACAAACCTGAACTCTCTGAGGAACAAAGTCAGTATGCTGAAAAGTTTGTTGGTGATATAACTGAAGGAAGATTCTCACCGCGAACCGATCTCGAAATAGATGATGACATTTTAAATTTTCTATTGGAAAAAGGAAGACTGGTGAAAGTTGCTGACGGGATTGTTTTTTCTAGCGAAATATTTGATGAAATGCTGTCAGGCCTTCGTGATTACATATCTCAAAATGACGAAATAACGGTGGGAGATTTCCGGGATCTTTACCAAACAAGTAGAAAATATGCATTGGCTGTACTAGATTACCTAGATCAGCAACAAATCACGAGACGTGTAGGAGATGCTAGAGTTTTGAGGGACTGACTCCATCTGATATTCAGTAAATGGTTGCGGCCTATTTACAAGCTGGGCTGGTAGCCTAATTCTTCTAATAGGGTGATTGCGACTTGAGACGCTACTTCCGACTCATCTACACAAATTTTTTCTATAGCCATTTTAAAAATAGTTAATTGTCCTCTGAGGACAGAGTCTGATTGATACGTGTCTGACTTAGGGATGGTTACGAGAAGGCTCAGTAGATCAATTTCGTCCTCAACGTCAGTGCCAAGAAGGTCAGATTTCTCAGCGATATCTGATACCACAACGTCGATTTCCTCAAGGCATGTCTTTAATTCATTGGGCAGTTCTGCCACAGCTGTATCAATGATTGATTGAAATTTTCGCCCTGTTAAAGTCACCACGTAAAAATATTAGCATTATTTTCAAATATTTCTATATCTAATTGACCCACATTTTAGCTTGGGATACTGTACCGAGTATGTTTATCAACATGTTTAATATGGCTTCACTGGAAAAGGCGAGGTAGTCGAATGAAAGTTACGCAAATAAAGAATTTCCCAATATCTGACGAGGACGGCAGGGTCTATTACATTATAAAAGTCGAAACCGATGCTGGAATTTACGGATTAGGGGAAGTAGGAATTCGAAATTGGGGTGGTGCGATTGGCAAAGCGATCGAACATTTATCTGAAATCGTGATAGGGGAGGACCCTTTTAGTACCGAAAAATTGTGGCAATACATGTTTAGAGGAGGTTTTTTCCCTGCGGATAAGGTTTATTCCTGTGCAATCAGTGCAATTGATATAGCACTATGGGATATAAAAGCCAAGGCGTTAGAAATGCCATTATATAAATTATTGGGAGGCCCTGTAAGAGACAAAGTGATTTGTTACCCGCATACACAAGGAGATACTGTGGCCGATCTTCTGGATAATTGCAAAAGGCATATTGAAGATGGATGGAAATTTGTACGGTGGCATCAGCCGGAAACCGGCCCTTCCAGTGTTTATGTGAATAATATGAACACTTTGGAACCAATTGACTCTGTTAGGTTAGCGGAAGAACAAATAGCTACAATTAGGGAAGCGATTGGACCAGATATACAAATATGTTTCGATATGCATACTCGTCTAGATACTGCCCATGCGGTGGCCTTATGTAAGGCCGTTGAACCATATCGACCTTTTTTTATGGAAGATCCTCTCAGGTCTGAAAATCCGGCTAGCTATCGTACTTTAGCTAGACACGTCTCTTTGCCTATTGCAGCCGGAGAACAGTGGGCAACGAAATGGCCCTTCAGAGAAGTTATAGAGGAAGAATTGATAAATTATGCTCGCATTGATTTGTGCATAGTTGGTGGAATTACAGAGGCTTTAAAGATAACTCACTGGGCTGAGACGCACTACATCGACATCGTACCTCATAATCCTCTGGGTCCAGTAAGTGCGGCTGCTTGCGTCGCGCTTTGTATGGCTTCAACCAACGTGGGTGTGCAGGAAATGCCTCGCAGACCAGGCTCTTATGCTACCGACCTCTTTCCCAAGCAGATCGAATGGGAAGGCGGCTACGCATGGTGTCCCGATGAACCAGGGATGGGAGTAGATTTCAACGAAGAACTGGCCCTAAATAGTATTGTAGATCCGACTGGATGGCCTCCTCAACTGAGGAGAAATGATGGCTCATTCACCAATTGGTAAATGGATTTATATATAGGTTTGTGTATAAAGAGATTTAGATGTATTCTTCCCTCTGGACTTTGCATAGTCAGTGATCTGATTGCAGTTGTCCCAGACAAAATGTTATCTAAACATGGAGGTACATAAATTAATGACCGATTTAAGAAAAACGGTTGCAATAGTAGGTGTAGATGAATCAGATGAAATAGGCAAAGTACCTGATAAATCTAATCTTCAACACCATGCTGAAGCAGCCCACAATGCATTGGACGATGCCGGGATGTCCATGAAAGATGTTAATGGCTTGTTTACAGCAGGGACATCTACTTTGAATTTAGCCGAATATCTTGGCATTGAACCTAGCTTTACGGACACCACAGCTGTTGGCGGGTCATCATTCATAATACATATAGCTCATGCGATGGCAGCGATAAATGCCGGCTATTGTGACGTTGCGCTGGTGACTCATGGTGAGGCTGGAAGAAGTAGAAGAAGCCGACCAGGTGGAGATGCAGCTGATCCAGGATCTCAGTTTGAGAGTCCATATGGATTTCTAGGTGCTCCAATCAACTACGCAATGGCTGCCAGGAGATATATGCACCAATACGGTGAAGATAAAACCCGACAGGCTATGGCAGAAGTTGCAGTTGCTACTCGTAAGTGGGCACAACTCAACCCTAAAGCCTATATGCAAGATGATATGACTTTTGACGATTATCATGATTCACGGTGGATTTCTTGGCCGTTTCATTTGCTGGACTGTTGTCTGGTGACGGATGCTGGTGGAGCTTACGTGATCACATCGGCGGAAAGGGCTCGAGATGCGAAGAAAAAGCCAGTATGGGTCTTAGGTGCGGCAGAATCCCACGACCACAATTTGATCAGCCAAATGCCAGATCTAACTAGGACTGTCGCTAAGAACACTGGACCGTCCGCCTTGGAGAGATCAGGTGTTACACATGATGATATTGACTTGGCAATGATCTATGACTCTTTTACTTACACGGTGTTAGCCACTTTGGAGAGTCTAGGATTCTGTGGGCCTGGTGAGGCTCCGGATTTTGTAGCTAACCAGAGGACCGCCCCAGGTGGAGATTTTGCTATGAATACCTCAGGGGGAGGTTTGTCATATACCCATTCTGGAATGTATGGCATGTTCCTGGTGCTAGAGGCCGTAAGACAGCTGAGAGGTGAGTGTGGAGATCGTCAGCTGGACGATCCAAAACTTTGTCTCATAAATGGTACGGGCGGATCGCTTTCCTCGACTGGAACTACGGTTCTAGCAGTAGATTAATTTAAGGAGTTTACAAATGGCATATAACAAACCAATACCTGTTCCACAGGGAGAATCCGACGTTTATTGGCAAAAGGCCAAAGAAAAAGAATTGTGGCTAAGATACTGTAATGGCTGCGAAGAGGCATATTTCTACCCCACAGATTTTTGCCGCAATATAGAATGCGCTACTCCACGAGACACCAAATGGGTAAAAGCTTCAGGCAAAGCAACATTGTTTACATACGGTATTGTTCAGAGAGCACCTCATCCTGGTTTTGTTGATGATGTTCCCTTTGTCACTGCAGTAGTGGAGCTGGAAGAAGGACCCAAAATGCCCACTAATATAGTGATAGAGGACCCCACACCAGAAAACTTGCAGATCGGTATGGCTTTGGAAGTTGTGTTTGAAGACATAACTGATGAGTTAGCCCTCCCGAAGTTCAAACCAGTATAGAAACAGACAAATATGGAAGGGGGATTGTGTGCATGATCCCTCTTCTATGAGTCCCGTCTTATTGAATGGTCCTTAAGCTAGCTCAATTTTGGGATATGTATGTCAATTGCAGCTGCTACAAGGGCACATTGTTCTTAACGTATCAAAGGGGAAAATACCAGTGTAGTGGGCATCGCTCCACAAAAATTGAATCGCGTAATTGCCTATCATTAAATGGTCTTCTGCCACTAAATCAGAAGGGACACTAGCAGGGTCCAGTAATTGTCTTTTGCTCCACTCTTCAACGCATTCGGCACATTGGCAACTGATTCTAATTTCTCTAGCCCCATATGTGCTTTCGTGCCCGTCGTCCCATCGTATTAATATTTTATCGCCGTAAACACCGACTTTTTCTATTTTTATGCCTTGAGTCAAATCTCGCTCCATTTCTTCGTCTACATACAAGGATAACTTTACACAATATTTTTGGACAGGTAAAAAATCAAATAAAACTTGTTCTATAATCTCATCATGCCCGAGGTAAAAGAAATTATTAATCGAGAGTTCATAATTTGGCAAAGCGTAGGATAGGAAAAATTATTACGAGGCCTGGGTTAGGTTATGGCGATTCTGACATTGAAATTCCAATAGCTCAAGATCTTCTTAAAGTTGAAGGGATACCACAAAGAGACGCCGAAGTGTCCTATTACAGCAGAGAGTTTCCTCTGGAAAGTTTCGCGTTGGAGCATAGCGCATCAGCGGAATGGGCCCAAACTGAAAGATCTGAGCACACACCGGCAACGGAAGAACTATACCGTGATTACCAAAAAAAGATGGCCCCATGGATTGAAAAGATAAAACGGTCTGGAGATAAAACCCCAAAACCACCTGTAGATATAGGCGATCATACGGAGGACATACGGGATAAGGCAAGGCAGCTTGGATATGGGGAAATTGGGTTTACAAAGTTTGACAGAAGGTATGTCTATCAGAGTCGTAAAGAGTTTGTAAGAACTGATCTTCCTAATGCAATATGCCTTGCGTATGAACAAGGATACGTAGAAACCCAAGATATGCCTTCTTATGTGTCTGAAATCGCTCAGGGTGATGCATACATGTCTCAGGCGGAGCTATCCTTGAAACTTGTTGAATTCATAAATGAAATGGGGTTTAGTGCACAGATATCGGGCCCAGCTTGGCATTTTGGTCCCATGATTCCAATGTTTGTTGAAGCTGGATTAGGGCAGTTGGGGGTGAACGGACAATTGCTTTCGCCACATTTTGGTTCACGCGCTAGGTTGCAGGTGATAATAACCAATGCTCCAATTAAATATGATTCTGCGGAAGATTATGGCATATATAAATTTTGCGAGCTTTGCCAAGTTTGTTTCATGAGGTGCCCAGGTAAGGCGATCCAGGCTCAGAGAGTTTGGTTCAGAGGAGTAGAAAAAAATAAACTAATTGCCAAACGCTGTAGGCCTGTGATGGCTCGATATTCAGGTTGCGGTATATGTATGAAAGTTTGTCCGATTCAAAAATACGGTATGAAACCAGTGATGGAACATTATGTTGAAACAGGTGAGGTGTTGGGTAAAGGTACCGATGATCTTGAATCCTATGAGCTTGAAAACAAAGGATATTTTAGGAGCGGCAAAGTGCCTGTTTTTGATAGAGATTTCTTTGATATGCCTGAAGGAAGGTTGGAACATAATTTGTTGGAAAAATTGAGGAGTGATCTTAATGATTCAACGAGTCTCGATGATAAATACGAACATAAGTTACTTTTGGAATTTAAGGACCGCTTAGATACCTCATCTGAAAATAAAGGTAAGGTAGTAGACATGGGGATGGATATGGAATTTTAGTCTCAAGTTCGTCTTGTGAATTATTGACCCGTGGTTTCAATTTGTGGTAGCTTGAGCCCATATAAAAATGGACACCGCAACTTCGATAAGGAGGGTAACATGGCAGGTGAAGGAAAATTTGAGGTAGAAATTATTTACTGTGTGCCTTGATCACATCACAGTATGGCGGCCTGGATGGCCAACGAGTTTTTCGCAGAAGCAGGTAATGATATTGCAATAAGAATCACCCCGGGTACCGGTGGGATTTATCAGGTATTTGCTGACGGTGAAAAGATATACGATAAGGCAGAAGAGGATGGCGTATTTCCTAATTTGCCGAGAGTCAAGGAACTGAGAGCTATTATTAGGGAAAAATTAACGGCTCCGGTGGCTTAGATACAAATAGTATTTCATTTTAAAGAACCCTGGGTGGGATTTCGATCAAACCCGGGGTTTTCTTTTTTTGATGGATGGGATATGTGCAGGGTATGGAGATTATTTAGGTAATTTATGCAAGTATTTGACGATATAAATGTAATTGACACGACGACCGGAAAGGCGGGCTCAATTTGTTCGATGTTTCTGGGTGATAATGGAGCTAGGATCATTAGGATTCCTGTTGGTTCTAATTCCCTTGCTGACGATCCGGAGCTAGCAACGATACATAGAGGTAAAGAACTCCTGAATCTTGATTTAGATACCCAGTATGATTCGTTTATGAACTTTGTTCAAAAGTCGGACATCTTGATAGAAGACCTTTTACCTTCCGACCCACTTCAAGAAAAAATAGGATTTGAAGCTCTACGCAAAAACAATCCTCAATTAATACATTGTTCGATCACTTCTTATGGGAACAAAGGGCCGCTAAAGAATGGATTCCCGATAGCGGACCTAATAAAGGCCAGAACGGGTATTTTAGATAGTATGCCAGGGTTTGAAGAAGGATCTACTCATGTAGCCCACCCGCTGATAGAGGTGGGAGCGGGCCTACTGGCGACTCTTGGCCTTACAGCGGGCTTGTTTCAGCGTTTAAGTACTCACTCAGGCTTAAAAATAAATACTTCTTTGATGGCTGCTGGGCTTTTGTATATGCCCAAAGCTATTGGTGAAAGAATAAACCCTAGGCCTGTTAAAGCTACTCCTGTTGGAGGTGGACCCTTTTACAGTGTTTACGAGTGTGAGGATGGAGAGTGGATACAGTTGGGCTGTATCCATGCAGGTTTCGTAGATATAGCGGCTACCGTGATGGGTATAGCAGAGGTTATGACCGATCCAAAATTTGGTGATGGTCGAAGCCCGGTTAATGAAGAGGCCAGAGAGGAACTTTTCAACATAGTCAAAGAAGTAATGGAGACTAAATCATCCATTGAATGGGCTGAATTGTTTGAATCAGTTGATGTTCCCTTCGCGCATGCAGAAAGCGCTGAGTCAGCCATGGATAATGAACAAGTTGTCCATAATGAAATGGTACAGCAGCTCAAAGATCCTATTTTTGGCCAAATGCTTCAGTATGGATTACCAATAAAATTTTCCGAAACGCCTGGTTCAATTAAGGGACCTCGTGAATTGGATTCAAAAAGTAATGTTACGTTTATGCAATCATCGAGTTGGGAGCATAAAGGTTCCCTTGATAGATCTACAGAGCTTCCCCTTGAGGGAATTAAAGTGGCGGATATTACCAATGTCATAGCGGGCCCTACCATGGGGCGTCTTCTTGCTGATTTGGGAGCTGATGTATTAAAAATAGAACCTCCGTATGGAGATATATCTAGGCCGGCTGGCGGTCGCTATTTTCATGCATTGAATGCTAACAAGAGATCAATATCGATTGACGCAAAAAATGAGATGGCCAAAAAAGCCTTGCAGGAAATTGTAGGGTCTTGTGACATTATGGTTGCGAATATGAGACCCGGTGCGACAGGCAGAATGGGGTTAGGCACAGAAACATTGAAAACATTAAATCCTAAAATGATAGAAGTTCATGTTACCGCATTTGGATGGGATGGACCTTTTGCCAAACGTCCTGGAGTTGATCCCTTGGCTCAAGCCTGGATGGGCCTCCAAGTGGCTCAAGGAGGAGAAGGGAACCCCCCATCTTTTCTTTCTCCGGTTGCACCAACTGACTACACAGGGGGTTGTTTGGGTGCCCTCGGGGCCGTTATGGCTCTTTACGCTAGAGAGAAAAATGGTATTGGACAGGTTGTTAATACTAACTTACTCAATGCAGGCTGTTTACTTCTGGCTGGAGATTTCGCCCGCTATGAAAATAAGGTGCCTCGAAGACTTTCTGACAAACATCAAAATGGACTTAGTGATTTCCATCGTTTATATCAAACTCTTGATGGCTATATTTACGTCAGTGCAGAGCGCTCAGACTTAGCAGAGAGTTTTACTGGATTGCTAGGATTACAAAATTCTTTCAACAAAGGGAAAGAAAAGGAACATACTGAGTTAGGTAATCAAATTCAGGATGTCATAAAACTTAAAGAATCTGCCCATTGGGTTGAATTAATGGGCTTAAGGAATATACCTTGTTCTATCTCCATAGAGAATTATGAACTTTCTTTTTTTCAGGATGAACAAGCTTTCCAAAACAATATGATTTCTAAAAGCGTGCTTGATGACGGGAGAGAGTATGCTTTTTCTCACAACCTTATCCAATTTCCGGAATTACCAATTCCTGTCATTAAACCGACTCCAATGTTGGGAGAACACAGCATTGAAATACTTAGAGAGTTTGGAATAGAGGAATCCTTGATAGATTCAATGATTGAGACCGGATCTTTGATAACATCCTGATCCAAAGAGATATTCTGCATGGATAGATTAAACGAGAGAAACGTTCGCTTATTGTCGCTTTTAAGTGGTTTTCTACTGATATATATCACTATTCAGATTTGGGATCATGGATTTTATATTTTTTCTGTACCAACCTTTCTCGTTGGGTGTCTAGCTACATTAATTGCTGTAAATGGAATCAACCATTGTATTTTCACTAGGTATGATGATTCTGGCTTTGACGGTGAAGTTTTCAATCTTAATGAGTCATCCTCAAAGATTTTATGGATAAGGGTTATTGAAAAAGTAGCTGCTGGTTTATTTTTAGTGGCTTCTACAGTTTTTGGAATAGTTGGAGTAGTGTTTTTTGATAAGTCCGAATTCGGATTGGGGTGGTTTTTTTACCTGCTGTCCATCTTGATGATTTTGTTGGTACCTTTTTTGATTCGTGGCCTCAATATGGAAAGATCTAGGCAGCTGCGTAGTATTAAAGTAAGTTTTCCGTTGTTTGTTACATTATTTCTCACGGTCATAGTAATAATGGCTGTTTTTATTCGGATATATAACGTTTCAGAATTACCCGCTGGGCTTTGGTACGACGAGGCGGACAATATCGTGAGGGCTGGCCAGATCCATGCATCACCATTTGACACACCAGTTTTTGTACCATCCACCCATCTCCCGTCTGCTTTTCTGATTCCCATAGCAATATTGCAGGAAATAACAGGATCATTGTGGTGGAATGGCAGGCTGGTGGCCATGGGGTTTTCTGTGTTTCTCGTCCTAGGGATGTTTTATTTTTCGAGAGAAGTTTTTGAAGCCAAATGGGGACTCGCTGCAGCCTTTTTAGCCTCGGTGATGAGTTGGAGCCTAAATTGGGGGCGTATAGGTATGCACGGGATAACTGCCGCGGCATTTTCTGCTTTTACCGGATTCCTACTGTGGAAAAGCTTAATTAGATGGAGCCCTTTTTGGTTTTTTTGGACAGGATTTATTCTTGGCGTTGGGATGTGGTTTTACGCACCATTTCGTCTATTTCCATTGGTTATATTAGTGAGTGTATTGTTAAGGCTGATTTCTGATTATCCAGGGTGGCGAAAGCTTCTTACCTGTCTTGTTGCTATGGGTGTTGCAACAATAATTACTACGTCACCATTGATACATTATGCGTACACAAATTCAGACATATTTTTCAAACGTACTGACGAAACTTTCATAATGAATCATCTGTCCGGAGGCAATCCCGGTAGAGCGATATTGGAAAACTTTACAGAGCACATTTCAATGTTTCATATATCTGGAGATCCAAATCCCAGGCATAATTTGCCTTTAGAACCAATGCTGGACGATGTGACTGGCTCTTTGTTAATAGTTGGGCTCATTATTGTTTTGGCAAAATGTCGGCAACCTCTTTACTTATTATTTGTGTTTTGGCTTTTCATTATGTTACTGCCTGGAATACTGTCAGTTCCCTGGGAATCTCCACAATCCCTTAGGTCAATAGGAGTCATCCCAGCGGTAATAATCATAGCTCTTTTTCCGGTGGTGCTATTTTGGAACTTATTGAAATCTCATTCCTATTTAATTATTAGGAGAATCGCTGTTTTCGCAATATTGTTTTTATTTGGATTTATCGGTTATCTAAATCTGAGTATCTATTTTGGGAAACAGGCTGGTCATCCTGAAGTCTTTTCCGATTTTTCAACGTCTGAGACTATTATGGCTAAAGAGATGGTTAAACAGTCTCAGAATGCTTATACCCTCTACTCCTCGAGACAATTTCTTTACAGTCTTACAGCGTCAGTTGTTTCAGGTAATGTTCACTATGAGCCTTTGTTTGCACCAAGAGATTTGCCTATATCTCCTGAAAGAGTTCTAAATGGGGCTGCTATTTATCTCGAACCTCGAGATAGTGGAATGTACGAACTATTGGCAGAATATTACCCTTCAGCCAAATTTCGGGTAATCACTGCTCCGAATGGAAAGGATCCAATTCTCTATGAGGTTTTGATAAGTAAAGATCAATTGAAAAATACAACTGGTGTTGAGCTAACATTCCATCATGGAGATCTACTTGTTAAGAAGAAAAGGATAGACCTATTTTCCTCACAATGGGTCAAAGATCTTGCCGGGATAGACTTTCCAGCTGAGTTTATGCTGGAAAGTAATTTACATGTTCGTCAATCGGGGAAATATCAATTTGAAGTGCTTGGGAAAGGACAACTGTATATCGATGATCTTCCTTATTCTGAATTTGAAGACGGTATTAGATTAGGACCTGGACTGCATACTATTCGAGTGGAGGGAACTGCTTTAGCAGAATCTGGATTTTCTGAATTGCTATGGGGCGAATATGGAGGGACACTGGACCCTGTCCCGGCTTCCGTACTTTTTAGGGGACAAGTACGCCCAATAGGGCTGTCTGGTGTGATTTACAAGGAATCTCAACCATTATCCTCTCATATTGGGATTACCCCAGATGCATTTTATTATGACCCACCATTCAAAGGAATTCACGAAGCTTATTGGTTTGGATTACTAGAAGTATCGATTCCCAGTACATACCAATTCAATTTAATTGGGAATGACGAAATGGAACTGTATGTCAACGGAGTTTTAGTGTCTGTGGCAGGAAATGAGTTTTCAGCAAAGGAGGGTTCGAAAATAGATCTCAGTAAGGGGGAAGCTCGTATAGAGGTGCGATACATTTCCTCAGGGGAGGCGCCAAGCTTTAAGATATTTTGGACCTCAGAAACCATTAATAATGAACAATTAATTCCGGTTGGTTTGATTGAACCGGATTATTCTTTTATGAAGGTGCCTTAATTTATATGGGGGCCTTGCTTGTAGATATTTTGCTTACGGCTCTAGCCATATTTGTTGGGAGCCTTGTTCTAGTAACGGCGGGATTTGGCATTGCTATTGGTTCTTCTCCCATCATGTTGCTCACTGTAGACCCGCAATCTACGGTTATCGTAATTAATACCGTATCACTATTGATATTTGTTCTTATGATCTACCAGAACAAAAATCATATAAATTATAGGGAAATGACGGTTCCGGTAATTTTTGGATTGATAGGGGTGCCTGTAGGGATATATATTCTTGCTAACTCTAATGCCGCCGCTCTCAGAGTTTCCATTGCCTTGTTAATAATATTTTTGGGGATATTACTCGCATTTAATCCGTCTATATCAGCAATTAGGCATAAATATACTCTGTGGGGCGCAGCTTTTTTGGTTAGCGTAATGATTACCTCAACAGGAATCGGTGGTCCAATAATGGCAGTCGCAGTTCTCGCTCGAAACTGGGATAGAGATTCCATTCGTGGGTCCCTTCCATATTATTATATTTTTATAGAAACTGCGGCAGTAATAGGCTATGTGATAACCGATTTATTTGATTCGGAAAGACTGATATTGACAGGTATAAGCGTTTTCCCCGCCTTGCTAGGTTTCTGGCTTGCTTCTATTCTAGTTAACAAAATTAATCAGACCTACTATCGGAACTTGATCCTAGGTATAGTTATATGTGCTGGTACAGCCATTTTGGTCAAAGAGATTTTCATTTGAACCAAATTTAAATGTATCAATTCATGGAATTTTTTCAGGTGAATAAATGGTTACTGACGAGCTAAAAGATTTGAGAGAAAGGATTCGGCATTCAACTGCACATGTGATGGCTGATGTGGTCAAGCAATTGTATCCAGATGTAAAACTTGCTATTGGTCCCCCTACCGAAGACGGGTTTTACTATGACTTTATGACTGATACACCTTTTTCTGAAGAAGATCTTGAAAAGATAGAAAAAGCAATGCGAAAAGTTATATCCAATGATCTGCCTTTTATATATTCCGAATATAGCAGAGGCGAGATAGTGGATATGAATCAATCGGAGCCTCTGAAATTGGAGGTTATCTCAGATATTCCGGACGGTGAGGTGATTAGTACTTACAGTCATGGGGAATTTGAAGACTTATGTGCGGGACCTCATGTTGGATCTACAGGGGATATTCTAGCCTTTAAGCTTTTGAATGTAGCTGGGGCCTACTGGAGAGGTGACGAGAACAGGCAGATGCTGCAAAGGATCTATGGCACAGCATTTGAGAGTAAAGATGCCTTGGATGAGCATCTTACAAGACTTGAAGAGGCCCAGCGTCGCGATCACCGGGTATTGGGAAGAGAATTAGATTTGTTCTCAATCCACGAAGAAACAGGTCCGGGCTTGATAATTTGGCACCCAAAAGGAGCGCGGGTCCGAAGTATTTTTGAAGATTTCTGGCGCGACGAGCACTATAAACGAGGATATGATCTTATCTATACTCCCAACATTGGGAGGGAAAATTTATGGCGGACCAGTGGGCACTTAGATTTCTTCCAGGAGAATATGTTTTCACCCTCGGAAACAGACGGACAAAATTACTATTTGAAGCCTATGAATTGTCCTTTCCACATTATGTATTACAAATCTTCTTTACGTAGTTACCGAGAACTCCCAATGAAAATAGGAGAACTGGGGACGGTTTATCGATATGAGAGGGGAGGAACTCTTCATGGGATGTTGAGGGTTAGAGGATTTACGCAAGACGACGCTCATATATTTTGCATGCCTGATCAGATTGAAGCCGAGATAGACAGTGTGTTAGACCTTACCTTCTACTTGTTGGAGGCATTTGGGTTCGACGATTTTACGATGAATTTATCAACTAAACCAGGTAAAGCCGTTGGTTCGGACGAGCAATGGGAATTGGCTCAAAATTCGCTGAAGAAAACCTTAGATGCTAGAGGGTTGGAATATGAAGTGGAAGAAGGAGGCGGAGCCTTCTATGGGCCCAAGATTGACGTCAATATTAGAGATGCAATTGGTAGATCTTGGCAATGTACGACTGTGCAATTTGACTTTAATTTGCCACAGAGATTTGGTTTAAGTTATATAGGTGAAGATGGAAATTCGCATCAACCATACATGGTTCATAGGGCAATATTTGGTTCCTTAGAAAGATTCATGGGCATCTTGATTGAACATTACGGAGGTTCTTTCCCAACTTGGTTGGCACCAACCCAAGTTCAAATCATTCCGATAGCTGATAGGCACATAGAATATGGATTGGATCTGCAAAATAAGATGCAGGATAGAAAAATAAGGTCAGAAATAGATACAAGAAGTGAAAGGATGAATGCTAAGGTTCGTGATGCTCAATTGGCCAAGATTCCATATATGTTCATAGTCGGAGACAGAGAATTGGAATCAGAAACCGTTGGTGTGAGGTTGCGATCTGGTGAGGATTTGGGAGCAATCGCAGTAGGTGATGTTTTGGATAGAATAACTACTGAGGTCGAGACTAAGCTAACTTAGCTATTCAAAGGATTATTTTGTTGATCACCTAGTCACGGTGTGCTATATTCATAGTGGTCCAGTGTTTTCGCTGGACTATTTGCTTTGGATTATATTGTAAGAGGGAGAGATAACATACCTAAAAGCTATAGAGTAAATGACCAGATAACGGCGCAGTCGGTATTACTCGTTGATGACGAAGGGAATCAATTAGGTGAATTGACTACTGAAAAGGCGTTGGAGATGGCTGTCGAGAAAGGGTTAGACCTTGTTGAAGTGGCGCCTGCTGCAAAACCTCCTGTGTGTAGATTACTGAACTATGGAAAATTCAGGTATGAGGCTACCCGAAAAGAACGTGAAGCCAGAAAGGCATCTAAGTCTAAATCCAACAATGCTGTCAGGGAAGTTAGGATGAAGACACGGATTGGGGATCATGACAGAGAAGCTAAAACCAGGTTAGTAAAAAGATTGTTGGGAGAAGGTTCAAAAGTTCGAGTGTCAGTTATGTTTAGAGGCCGCGAAGTTCAACACCCGCAAATTGGGATGGCCCTTTTGAAAAATGTAGCAGAGGACCTTCAGGAGGATGCATTGCTTGAAAAGGCTCCGTCCTTTGAAGGCAGATTTCTGGCGATGATCTTGGCTCCTAGTCCATCACTAAAAAACAACAAAAATAGTAGGGAAACAGAAAGTGCCAAAACTTAAGACTCACAAAGGCGCAAAAAAACGTTTCAAAGTAACAGGTTCTGGGAAGTTGATGAGGATGAAAGGAATGAGAAGTCACTTGCGCAGGAAAAAACCCAAAAAAGTAAAAAGACTATACACGGGTAGACTTCTTGTTAGCGAGGCAGATGTACCTCGGATTAAGAAATTACTTCCATAAAGTAATTATAGATAAAGACAGGAGATACTTAGGTGACTAGAGTTAGAAGCGGTGTCACGAGACGCCGGAGACATAAGAAAATATTAAATATGACCAAAGGCCATCAAGGTGTACGTCATACTCTTTACAGGCGCGCTCATGAATCGATGATACATGCTTTGCAATACTCATACGATCATAGGAAGCAGAAAAAGAGTGATATGAGACGGCTGTGGAATATTAGAATAAATGCAGCTGCCCGATCCAACGAAATCACTTACAGTAAACTCATATACGGCCTCAAGTTGGCTGGTGTGGATATAAACAGAAAGATGCTCTCAGAGATGGCAGTTAGTAATCCTGAAGCCTTCACTGAAGTAGTGGAAAGTGCTAAAACTGCTCTCAAGGCCGCCTAGAGCCACAAAGAAACAGCTGACTATCGGGCCGATATTGTAAGAATGTCCTTATAAAGATGAGTAGGCTGAATTGGATTGGTGTGCACGGCAGCTGGTCTCCCGTCTTTAGCCACCACGAACACTGGAGAAGTGTGGATCACGTCATACTTTCTATTACTCTCCCCGGCGAGTGTCTCTAATGCAGATTGATGCGGATTTACGTAAAAGTCTGACCATATGGATTGAAGTGCTTTTTCGGAACCGTTGAGATAGCTCCAATTTGGATTCAGTTCCCATCGGTCTTTAAATGCCAATCTAGATTCCATGCTATCTCCCTCTGGATCAACTGAGATAATCAGAATGGGAATGTTTTTTGTAGATTCCGATTTCTCAATGGCCTGTTTGATGTTAGAAGTAACTATTGGACACAGACTAGTGCAATTGGTGAACAGAAAAGTAATTAAATGAACCTTACCCATGTGGGTTTGATTGGTGACTTCTAGTTTATTTTCGTCTTGGAGGCTGAAAATTGAACCATTATGGTTTTGCAGAATTGTACCGTATAGATCTGAATTACTTGTGGGCATGCAAGATGCTAGGAGTAAAATCACACAGATGAACACCGGAACGAAGTACAGACATGCTCTGCTAACCGGGGTGGGTTTGGTGGTAAGGTTATTTTTAGGTACGGCCGGCGTCCCTATGGAGAGGTCTTTTTTTCCAGAAGGAACGCTATTAGAGGAGTCAAGATCAATAGCGCCATTCCGATAATAATTACTCCGATGGTACCTAAACTGGTATTGTGATGTATTTGATAAAAGGTGTACCCCAGCGCAATAGCGAATGCAGCAATCATGGCAAATGAAGCCAATGGTACGACTAGGGATAATATTACTTTGTTCACGACAACTCCCGTTATGTAGAATCTTTCCTATTATACCTTGTTTCTGTTGAATTAGAATCTTCTTCAAACCATTTAAAGAAAACGATAATTATCAAGAACAAGAAAAGAAACCCACTGCCTACTTTCATTATAATTCCACCAAGTTGCTGGTCAACCAAAGGGGTGATATTCCAAATTCTTGGCGCATCAATGTAATGTTGGTATATCGGTTCCCTTGCGAATGTGACTATCCCAAATACGATTATTTGGGCTAAGGACATTACAAATAAGTACAACATTTGTATCGGATATATTAATTTCGGAATCGATTGCACTTGACTACATATAGGCCACCACATAATGAGGGACGCTAGGATGAAAAGAGAATGTTCCAGTATGTGGACCCAGTGATATGCGACGGAAAGGCCATATAGTACTGGCAAATGCCATATGGAAAATATTATGTTGAATATTACCACCGCCCCAATTGGGTGGAAGATTCTTTTGAAAATCGCAAGAGACCATTTTTTTTGGAAAAGCTTGGAAGCTAGCCAGCCTGGGGTTCCGAGTATTAGAAGAGGAGGTGATATAAGGGTTATCAGAACGTGTTGGATCATGTGCGCACTGAACAGATAATGATCACTCAGTATGTGAAGCGGAGAGGTAAGTGACAGGAAGATAATTAAAGTTCCCATCGTAAACATGATTGTTTGACGATGGTTAACCGTCGCAAGCGTCGCTTGCTTTTTTCTGTAGGATCCTATTCCGTACATATAGGCGCTCTGTACTAGAATCAAGCCGGCCACCACTTCTAAGTGAGGGTGCCAGTGTAGCCAGATAGAGTCAGAAAACCCGAAAAACGACATATGTAGTTTCTGCTGATTGACTTAGATTTAGGTTATGTGCCCTTATGTGTACACCCCGAAGAGGATTAGGAGAAACCCTATAACAAAGGCGGCTAAGACAAAGCCGGCTACAAACATATATGTGAAAAGTTTGTGATCAAATTTCAAATGCATGTAGTACATTGCAACTAGTGCGAATTTTCCAGTGGACAATACGAACAAGATTGGAATCATCCAATGCCCAAGGAACTCAAGATAAAATATTCCGACTTCTACCGCTGTAATGACACACAATATCACGGCTATGCGGAAATACTGTCCCGCCGTTGGGTGTCCTGTGTGCGCGTCTCCTGAAAGGTCCTGGCTCATGTTATCTCCCAATACGTAGTTAGAATCCCGGGAATACTCCGAATAGGTATACAACTGTGAATATGACTATCCAAACGACGTCGACAAAATGCCAGTACAATGCGGCTAAATCCACGTCCAAGTTCTTTTCAGGAGTTATCATACCCTTCTTGAATGACAATAATAGTAATGAAAGAAGCCACACTATTCCTAAGGTAACATGGGCACCATGAAAACCTGTAAGGGTGTAGAAAGTGGTCCCAAACAAATTTGTTTGGGGTTTCAGCCCTTCATGACTCTCTGCGTGTGCCTCTCCATTCGAACATCCTTCATCGAAAATATGTTGTTCATAATCGGTTAGTTCCCCAGGGCTTGAGCAATTAATGTCTACATGATGATGCGCAAAACTGCTAAATTCGTAGACTTGAAAGCCTATAAATGTAGCTCCCATTATTGCTGTGGAAATCATCCAAATCCTGAAGCCTTTGAGGTTGTTTTTGGTAAGAGCAGCGTATGCCAAAACCATACTCATACTACTCATTAATAATACAAAAGTGCTTACTGAGGTTACTGGTATGTCAAATACATCCACTGGCATAGGGCCAGCCAGGCTTTTTCCTTGGTAAACTAGATAGGTAGCAATTAGCGCACCAAAGAACATACAGTCTGAACCAAGGAATGCCCACATGAGCATTTTCCTATGGTTAAGGCCTGTTGTTGTATCTTCATGCTCGCCGTGTATTTGAGCTGCGTGTTCCTGTGCCAATTGACAACCTTCCTTAATGAGTAGAGTCTTCTTCTGGATCATTCACAGGTTCGAAGGACCATGCGTATACCCCAACGAATCCTATTACCAATCCAATTGCGGCTATTCCCCACGGTACTATGAGGTCGTTGAAAACCACGCCGTAGGCTGCTATAAACAAGCCAATTGCCGTAACCATTGGCCAATATGAAGGTTGTGGTAGATGAATGCCATGACCTTCATCGCCTGAGCCTCCGCTAGCAGGAATCTCCTTGTGGGCTCCACCTTGTTTAGTAGCCCACCAATCATCGAGTGATCTAACAACAGGTATTTCTTCGAAATTATATTCCGGTGGTGGTGAGGCTATTGACCATTCCAGGGTTCGTGCGTCCCATGGATCTGCAGGGGCAGGTTTACCGTTTCGCCAATTCCTGCCTATGTTATCAATAACAAGTAAAAATCCTATTATTAGGATGAATACCCCACCCGTAGCTACTCCATTCCAAAATTCCCAGCCCATACCTTCTACGTATGTATAAATTCTTCGTGGCATTCCGTCTAGGCCAACAAAATGCATAGGGAAAAATGTAACGTTCTGTCCCAGCATGATCAGCCAGAAAGAAATCTTACCCTGCTTTTCGCTATACATTTTTCCTGAATACTTAGGAAACCAATAAAATATACCTGATAATATTGCCATTATCGCACCACCAAACAGCACATAATGAATGTGAGCTGGCACAAAGTAAGTGTCTTGTTGCTGAGCATCATGAGCTGACACTGCGTGCATCACCCCGCTAATTCCACCAAGCAAAAACATTGCGATAAACCCTAAGGAATATAGCATCGGGGTAGTGAATCTAATTGATCCACCCCATATGGTACCTATCCAGTTAAAAACTTTAATCCCTGTGGGTACTGCAATCAGCATTGTGGTGACTGTGAAAACAGCGTTGGCTACAGCCCCAAGTCCAACGGTGAACATATGGTGGCTCCAAACCATCCATCCCATAAAGGCGATGATAGCTCCGGCCAAGACAACCGTCTTGTAACCAAACAGTGGTTTTTTGGCGAACACGGGTAGAACTTCAGAAACAATGCCCATAGCAGGGAGTATTAGGATGTAGACCTCGGGATGACCGAATACCCAGAACAAATGCTGCCACAATACAACGCTTCCTCCATTGGCAACGTTGAAGAAGTTGAACATAAAATACCTGTCAAAGGTAAGTTCAATTAGTGCGACAGTTATGACAGGGAACGCTAATACCAATAATATGGCGGTTATAAAGCTCATCCAGGTAAATAATGGGAGCCGCATCATTGTCATTCCTGGAGCTCTCATATTAATGATTGTCACAATGAAATTAAATGAGGCTGCTAGGGAAGCTACACCCAGAACCTGTAAGCTTATAATCCAAAAGTCTATTCCTGTACCTGGGTTTTGGGCTACAGAAGTAAGCGGTGCATATCCGAACCATCCTGCATCTGTTGCGCCGCCTATCCAACTCAGTTTCAGCATCAACGCTCCGCCGAGGAAAGTCCAATAGCTGAAGGCGTTAAGTCTAGGGAAAGCTACATCACGGGCACCTATCTGCAGTGGTATAACAAAATTAAAGAACGCTGCCGATAATGGCATGATGGCCAAAAATATCATTGTGGTGCCATGCATAGTAAATAGCTGGTTGTAAACTGCCGCGCTCACTATGTCTAGTTCCGGGCCCGCTAGTTGAATTCTCATTAGGGTCGCTTCAATACCACCCGATATGAACATTATGAATGCGGTTATTCCATAAAGAATACCAATGCGTTTGTGATCGATGGTTGTGATCCAACCCCATACCCCTGTTGGGTGGACTGGTCTTGGTATCGATATTGGAAATGTACTCACTTAGTGTCCTCCGACTGGATTCAACATAATAGTATTTTAGCCACCCGCTACTTCAGTGATGACAGATAATGCACTAGTTGCGATATCTGCTCTTCTGTTAGCTTCTTATCTGGATCAGTATAAACTTGGGCACCTTTTGACATAAGGTTACCTGGTTTGACTTGTTCTGGGTCTTCTATCCATATGCGCAAATTCTCTTGCAATAATGCGTCATTGAGAGAACCATTTTCATTGGCATTTCTCATCATACCAGCGGCAAGGTCTCTACGTGAGGCTACATGAGCTAGGTTTGGACCAACTCTACCTTTTGAGCCTTTGTTTACGATGGTTTTGGTAGCATGACATCCTGTACATCCTGCGCTTTTGAACACTCCAGCCCCTTCTTTCACTAATGGATCGGAGGATTCCATCGCTGGATTTGATTGCGCCAATAACCATGCATTGAATTCATTTTCAGGAACCGCAACTACTTTAAATTTCATATTTGCATGAGATGTCCCGCAATACTCTGCGCATTGGCCGTAGTATTCGCCGGGTTCATCGGCCTCAAACCACATGAAATTTCCTTCTGATGGAACCATATCTGTTTTACCAGCCAATTTGGGCACCCAAAAACTATGGATAACGTCCACAGATTCCAAGTTAATAGCTACCGGGTATCCCACCGGTATATAGACTTCATTGGCGGTTACTATTTCTTTCTCTGGATTGGAAGGATCTGGGTATCTGAATTCAAACCACCATTGATGTCCAATCGCTTCCAAAGTATGTTCCGGTTTAGTTGTCTTTGGGGCCTCATACATATAAAAGAGTGTCTGAATCGTGGGCACCATGAGAATTATCAAAAGTACAGCAGGTATTGCTGTCCAAATTATTTCCAGTGTGTGATTACCATGAGTTTGAACTGGGATATCTGATTCATTTTTAACTCTAAATTTAAAAATGGCATATATGAGAGCTGCCTCTACCAGTACAAAAACTATAAATCCACCGATTAGAATCCACCAGAAAACTTCTAGCTGCTCAGCGGCTACAGGTCCTCTTGGGTCAAACGTTGATTGGTTATGGTCGGGGTAGCATCCCGTTATCAGAAGAGCAAACAGCGCTATCGATAGTAGGAAAACAGTCTTGGGGATTTTGTTAAGTTGCATTAATTTTCTTTCGCCAGAGTCCATTTAAAACCTTATATTAATTTCGCTCCAAACCAATTGGAAAAGTTACCAAAGTATCAGGGTGACCGTCAAGCTGATTGACGAACAAAAATAATGTTTATCTTTAATCATAATAAGATTCCTTGTCTAGAAATGAAACTTTCAACAACCATGATGACGAAAAGTAGTGCTAGATATGCCATTGAATAAAGATATATTGGCATGGCTAGATCGATGTCTTCTCTTCGCTTCATAATCCAGGTTACCCAAATGAATCCAGCTGATAATATCAGCGATGAGATAGCAAAAACGATACCGAGTTCATCGACAAAATAAACCGCTGCCAGCAGCAAGGCTAATAATATCCAAGTGTAAATGAATATCTGAGTTTTAGTAGCGGGGATTCCAGACACAACTGGTAACATAGGAACTCCAGCATTTTCGTAGTCATCCTTCAAAATCAGTGACAGGGCCCAAAAATGTGGGGGAGTCCAGAAAAACACAATTAGGAACAGGAAAATTGGAGCTGGGTCGATTATCGTGCCAGTAACGGCAGCCCAACCAACCGCAGGGGGGATTGAACCTGCTGCTCCTCCAATCACGATATTTTGAGGGGTAGTCCTCTTCAGCATCATTGTATAAATGAATATGTAAAAAAGAGTCGCAGACAGTGTGAGAATAGCACTTATCAAATTGGCATAAAAGTACAGAAGGCCAAAAGCTGCTAGGTTCAATAAAGTTCCAAATATTAGAGCGTTTATAGGGGCTACTGAGCCAGATGCTACGGGTCTATTGGTAGTTCTTTTCATTTTTGTGTCGATGTCACGATCCCAAAAATGATTTAAAGAATTGGCTCCCCCGGCTGCAAGGCTTCCTCCTACTAATACAGCCATAGATATCGATAGGTCTGGAAATCCGCTAGATGCCAGAAATAGCCCTCCAACCGCTGTAATTAACAGTAGAACAATGATTTTCGGTTTGGTTAAAGCAATATAAGCCGCGACCATATCTATGCCTTCAAATATCTGGAATTGTTTTGGACGACGCAACTTATCAGGTAAATTGCTGCTATCCAAATCAGAGTCGCCAAGGCCAAATGGATGGTTTTGAGGGCAGGGTCAAAGCCTGACCACACTAGTACGGCTCCAATTATGATTTGCAATATCATACTATGGATTAGTCCCATAGAGGCACGTTTCAGACCTGGGGTGTCGCCGTCTTTCTTTATAAAAGACCATCCAATGTATCCGGCAATTACAAGCATTAATGCAGCTATGTACCTGTGTCCCATATGTATCGCGTAAGTGGAACCTTGCGGGAATAATTCTCCCCTACATAGCGGCCAACTCGCACAAGCAGATCCTGCGCCTGTCCCTACCATATAGGACCCAGAAACAATTAGTAGCAGGAGGCCTATAGCGATAAACCATAGTTTGGCCTTCCATTTTGGAGTGTTAATTGGTCGCAGGTTAGCAGAGTTAAGCACTTTAGGAGAGAATGCCAGCCACACAACTCCAACAATGGTCCCTATTAGCAGTTCAGCTAATGTAAGGTGAATCAATCTTACCCACCAAGCTAGCTCAGTCAAGACGGTAATTCCGCCTAGAATTGCCACCGATACAACCAACCCAACTGCGGACCCCGAAAGTATGAGTATAGATTTTTCATCTCTATACCTGACCCAGCAAAGTACAAAAAGAGCAATAACAAATAGCATAAGAAGAGACGCATTTAATCGGTGGGAGTATTCAACAAGAGTATGAAATTCCATTGGAGGAATTAGTTGACCGTGACAAAGTGGCCAATCAGGACACCCTAAACCTGACTCACTAGATCTAACGTATCCACCTAACGCCACTTGGCTAAATGCAGAAATCAGTGTGACGATTGACAGCAATTTAAGACTGTTTCTAGAAGTGGATTCGGGTAAAGATTTCCTTTCCAATAAGGTGGGTTACCTCTATAGATCGATTACTAGGTTAACAATATCCACACTATGTGCTTTTTTTCACTTATTAACCGTAGCATATAGGTTATGGGTGGTCAAAGAAACTCATTAAAATGATAATTTTATGTTGCTGAATTTTGCTGTAAGTAACTAAAATTGATTTATGTGTCGGGGCGTAGCGCAGTTGGTAGCGCGCCACGTTCGGGACGTGGAGGTCGCTGGTTCGAGTCCAGTCGCCCCGACCAATTTATTTGAAATTTAAGGTGGCTGGAACGCGTGAGTAAATTGAGCAATGTCGGAAAGTGAATTAACTCGATCTAAGCTGGGGATTGGGTCTTGGATTGTGTATGACATGGGAAACACGTTGTTTTCCGCTGGCATTGTTGGGTTAGTTTTTCCCTTGTGGTTAACACGAGATATGTCGGGCGATGATGGGACATTCGGATTCTCACTTTCCTTGTCCATGATCATTGTGTTCATTCTTTCTCCCATTGCTGGGACCATCTCTGATATCACAAGGCGCAAGATGCCATTTTTGGTGGCCACAACTTTGATCGCAATTATTGCGACCGCTTTGATAGGGGTTTTCAATTATGGGATATCGATCACTCTTTTTTGTACAGCAGTAATATTGATTCATTTGGCCAATATTTTTTACAACGCCTTGCTCTCTGATATATCGACTGAATCGAATGTAGGTTACATAGGAGGTCTCGGAGTTGGAGTTGGATATATAGGTGCTATATTTGCCGTGGTTTGCGGATTGCTATTTTATGACACCCAAGGTCCGGTTTTTCTATTTAAATTAATGTCATTATTGATGTTTATTTTGGTGTTGCCTTTGTTTTTGTCAGGGAGATATTCAATAAGCGAAACCAGAGTAACTGAATTTAGGTCACTTATCACGACCACTATCAAACAAGCTTTTATGTCTTTATGGGAGGCCAGAAAGAAGAAAGTTTGGGCAATATTTCTATTTGCCAGGTTTTGGTATTTTTCCTCTATATATGCCGGCTCAGTATTTGCAGTACTTTATGGGGTCGAAACCGTTGATTTAACTGAAAGGGAAGTTCAATTGATTCTGGCTGTTGGTATTGTTTTCGGTATTCCTAGTGGGGCAGTTTGGGGATTTTTGGTAGACAAGTATGGGTCATTTTTAAATCTTAAACTCAATGTAATGGCTTGGTTTCTAATATTAGGCTTAGCTGCTCTATTGCCCGTTGTGGGTCTTCCAGCTCAATTATGGTGGGTAGTAGGCGTTTTAGCAGGTGTTTTCATGGCCGGATTGTATGTCTCTGAAAGACCTTTTGTTATTTCGATGTCTGAATCAGACACGGTATCCGAGTATTTTGCTGTTTATAATATGGTCGGTAGGCTAGCAGCTATTTCAGGGCCATTTGCGTGGGGATTCATATCGTCCACTCTCGGGATGGGACAGGTGGCCTCTATCACGTGGTTGAGTATATCTGCATTGATTGGATTCTTGGTATTGCTTTTTGCGAAATCCGATTGAAACTACGGCGATATGGCCAATTCACTCAAAAGTTTTTTAGTTGAAATAATGTGCTTGTTCAATCGCATTTTTTCAGGTTCTATACCCAACGCTAATCCCAACAGTTGCGGTAAATGGATTATCGGTAAATCGATTTCTCTTTTTCTAGCTGAAGCAGCATTTGGTTGATATCCGTCTAGGTTCAAATGACATAGTGGACATGGGGTGACCATCGCATCAGCGCCACGATCTTTCGCGTCTATCGTATGATTGGCCACCATATTGACTGAATTTTCCGGATTTATAGTTAGGATCGGAAATCCGCAGCATAGGGTTTTACCAGGGAAATCGACGACTTCTCCTCCCACTGTCTCTATTATTTCTTCTAACGCTTGTTTTCTACCTGGGTTTTCTTCAAACCCCAATGCTTTTGAAGGTCTTACTATGTAACATCCGTAAAATGGTGCCAACTTCACGCCGTCCAGTTTTTTTACCAACTTAGATTCAAGGAAATCTATTCCGAGATCTTCAGCAATGATCCATAGAAGATGTTTCGGATCAGCGGTTCCCTTGTACTCAAGGCCCTCTTCACTTAAATCCTCATTAATTGAAGCCATATATTCCGGATCAGCAAGCAGCCTTTCATTAGCCTGGGACATAACTCCTTGACAGGTGCTGCAGATGGTCATTAAAGGATTCCCTGATTGTTCTGCCATAGCAAAGGTCCGGGCATTAAGAGTATCCCCAAGGCGCTGATTTTTTTCTTGTAGTACCCCAGCACCGGTACAGGAAGCGCCTTTTAAAGCGTCCTCATCTAGTTCTATTCCTAAAATACCGCAGACTTCCACTGTGGCTGAATATAGTTCTGGGCATGCACCTCTAGAGACACATCCTGGATAAAAAGCATATTTCATTTTTTTGTCTCAACCTTTTCAAATATTCTTCTAACGTTCTCAACGCCAGGAATGCTTTTGTGGAAAATAGGTGGAACCTTCCCTGCTCGCTGCGATCTTATTGCCAACGGGATGAGTCCGATCATCGCTTTGATGTTGAAGATGCCAAAGCTTTTTATCGGCAACTTAAGTTCATCAAGCCATCCGCTATGTTTGACAGAATCTACGAACGCATTTGCATGCCTAGCCCCATTGGTGTTTGTATATCCTGCTTCCATAACTTTTTCGCGCAATGACATTATTCTATCCATAGGAGCTACCCCTTTTGGACAAACCTCAACGCATTTCATGCACCTAGTACAATCCCAAACCCCACCATATTCATTGAGTGTTTTAAATCTTTGTTGGTTAGAATCATCTCTCGGATCACCTACGAATCGGTAGGATTTTGCAAGTGCTGCCGGTCCGAGAAAATTAGAATCTACTTCCATAACAGTACAATCTGAAACGCAGGCTCCGCACAATATGCATGATACGACTCCGGCGAGATGGAGCATATCTTCATCGGGAGCTAAATATTCGGTTTTGGGTTCCTCTCCTGCTGGCTGGAGCCACGGCTCTACGGCCTTCACTTTTTCCCAGAAAGGTTCAAAATCTACTACGAGATCTTTCACTACTGGCAGATTACCGGCTGGTTCTACTGTTACCGTATTTCCCTCTCCGGACAGTACGTCAATTATTTTTGTGTTGCACGCAAGACCCGCTTCTCCATTTACTCTCACTGCACAAGAACCACAAATAGCACTTCTACAGGAGCATCTCAAACTTAAGGTGCCATCAACCTCTTCTCTGATCCGAATCAGTCCGTCAAGAACGGTTGAAGAATCTTCCATATCCATCAGATATTCTTGAAAATGCTCTACTGCATTTGTTGACTCAGGATCGTATCTTCTGACGTTAAATTTGACTTCCATTAATAAAATTCCTTTCGTTATTAATATTGTCTTACAACTGGTTCCCAGTCGGTTATGACTACGTCCTTATAGTTGAGTTCGTGGCCTCCATCTAAGGATTTTGAAACCATAATATGCTTTAACCAATTTTCGTCATCCCGATCTGGCATATCGGTTCTTGTATGGGCGCCCCTACTTTCGGATCTGTCAGCAGCGCTCACAGCTATTGATTCAGCACATTCCAGCATAAAACCTAATTCAAGAGTGAACAACAAATTTGTATTGAAAGTACTGGTTTTGTCAGCTACATATACGCTTTTTGCTCTTTCCTTTACTGATTCAATCTTTTCGATTCCTTCCCGCATGCCATCTTCGTCCCTGAATACCCCAAAATGTTCTTTCATAGCAGTACCCATGTCTAGACGTATCTGACCAAAAGATTCATTCTTGTCATTCGATAGCAAATTTTGAATATTTTGTCTGTCGTCGTCTGCGGCTGAGTCGTCAACATCCAAGTGTTGGATAGATTTGATCATATCGGCTGCATGAACTCCCGACCTTCGGCCAAAAACTAATGTGTCCAATAGGGAATTTGCTCCAAGCCTGTTTCCGCCATGTACGCTCACGCAAGCTACTTCTCCAGCTGCGTAGAGACCAGGCACTCCGGTTTCCCCGTCAACATTGGCCTTAACTCCTCCCATCTGGTAATGCATTCCCGGCATAATTGGGACGGGTTCTTTCACCATGTCAACGTTGGCGAAGTCCATGGCTAACTCACGTATTTGAGATAATCTTTCACTTATATATTTTTCACCCAGATGTCGTAGGTCCAGGAGGACACAACCATCTATGCCTCTACCTTCATTTATTTCTGTTTGTTCACATCTTGAGACGACATCTCGAGATGCTAATTCCTTGAATTCGGGCGCATACTTAAGCATAAATCGGTCATTTTCTGAATTTAATAAGTAGGCACCTTCACCTCTAGCCGCCTCGCTAATCAAAACCCTACTTCCTTTTAAAGTGGTGGGATGATACTGAACCATCTCCATGTCCATTAATGAGGCTCCTGCACGATATCCTAAACTCATGCCGTCACCGGTGCATATGAGAGCGTTTGTGCTGGGTTCAAATACTCTACCCAGTCCACCAGCTGCTAGAATGACTGCCTTGGCCCTGACCACCTCAATTTTTCCCGTTCGTATATCCATCATTACTGCCCCGCCACATTTTCCATCCCGTACTATGAGAGATAGAACAAACCATTCTTCATATACCAAGGCTCCTGCTTTGACTATTTGCTCATATAAAACATGTAGTAGGGCTTGGCCTGTGAAGTCAGCGACGAAAAAAGTTCTTGCTTCTCTTTGACCACCAAATGCCCTAGTTCCAAGACGACCCTCTTCATCCCTATTAAAAATCGCACCCATATGCTCCATTGCAATGACCTCATCACCTGCCTCTTGGCACATCAAAGCAATAGCATCTTGGTCGCCCAAGAAATCGCTTCCTTTGATGGTGTCATATGCGTGATCCCGCCAATCATCACCCCTGTCAGTTAAGGCTGCGTTTATACCCCCTTGAGCCGCGTTTGAATGACTTCTCACAGGGTGTACCTTGGATACTACAGCGACATCTGCT
>RQOP01000052.1 GCA_008373095.1 SAR202 cluster bacterium
TTTGTTCCTGCAGCGTGGTATTCATGGTGGCCAAAGCCTGGTTCTTCTGATCCACTTGGCCTCTGAGACCTTCAATCTCTGCAATAATCTGGCTTCGCTGGGCAGCAGAATCATTTGTGCTTCCTGCTTCCAAGTTTTGTAACGATTGCTTGAGTTGGTCAAGTTTAGCTTCGTTGAAAGCGATTTGCTCTTGATAATTAAGATTTATCTGATCAATATCCAGTTGGGCATTATTCGCATCCCCGACCGCAGTGCTTGCGTCATATGACTGATGTCGTTTCTGCTCAGCCTTCTCCAATTCCTGATCATAGTCAGCCCATATTTGGTCAGTCCGTACAGCATGATTATCCCAATCTAATTGGGTTGCAACTGCCTGGTTTTGCTGCTCACTGTCAGTAGCTGAACGCAACTGGCTGTACAAATCTTCCAGTTTTGCATGCTGTTCGTCGATGAGGTCCTCACTACTTTTGGCGTTAGTACCAGCAGCAGCGGCCAACAAATTTGGATCAGTATCCCATATATCTCTTTCTCTTTTCCTAAGTTCTTCAGCTTCTTCCTCCAGAGGTCTTACCATGTCGTGTAATTCCATTCTGGACTCTTCTATTTGCATTTGTTCTACATCAATTTCAAAATAAGCATCGTCTATATCTTTCCAGGCCTGATGTATGGCCTCCATTTCCTGATTAAATGGATTATTTTCCTCATATTCGTTTCTCATATCCTCGACTTGGCGATGAGCGTCATCTCTCTCCTCATCCCATGCTCGCCACATAGCCTTAGACACATTCTGAGCTTCCTCTTCCCTGGCCCTCATCTCAAATTCAAGATTCTCCCAGGTGCTCTGCCCATTCTCCTCCATCTCAGATCTTCTCTGCTGAATTGATTCCTCTAATTCATCATGAAGTCTTTCCTTCTCATCCTTTAGAGCTCTCTGCCTCTCTTCCAGCTCCTGAAACCTAGCATCTATTTGACGTTTGTATTCTTCTCTTGCCTGATCCCCCTCCATATACACGGTGTCAAAACGCTCCCGCATCTCTTCGTCAAATTCGTTACCAATTTCTTCGGCCTGTTGGTAAAGACCTTCCTTCTGCCTTTCCAAAGCCTCTATTTCAGCTTCAATCGGGGCCACTTGCTCTTCGATAGCATTGATCTGCTCAACAAGCGGATCAACCTCATTAGTCTGTATTTCAAGTATTCTCGCTCGTAAGTCGACCACTCCTTGAGCCTGTTCCACATCGACAACACCACAAGCAGCAAAGGCTGCTCCAATAATCCCAATAACCGACATTTTCATCAGGGCTTTCTTGAACATTTTTTAAAGTCCCCCAGCAATTTCTCTCATTTTTGAAGACGATCCGTTGTATTTTACTACTTTACGGTGATTTCTTGAACGGGTTAACCGGAAACATACCGACAATTACCCAAACTAAATCTAATTTACTAAATTAAAACATATATTCAGACTAGATTCATGAGTGTTGCCACGTTACTATGGCAAGTGGTTTCACCTGATTTCAATCGTCTTAGATTGGGACCTTGGAATAACCTGAGCAAATCCCTCTATTCCATCTCAAATAACAAAAATATGCAAACAGGCAATCAAATGAGCAAAGATAACTTTAAATTTAAGCATACCCTGCGAGTTCGATGGAAGGAATGTGACGTGCAAGGGATAGCGTACTATGGAAGTTATTTGGATTTCATAGATGTGGCTCAAGCAGAATATTTTCGTAGCTTAGGCATTCTTACTCATCACCCCGAGAAGAGAGAAACTTTTGACTTAGCGGCAGTAAAAGTAATTTTGGAATACAAAAGTCCTGCAAAAATAGACGAACTTATAGATGTGTTTTTTAGAGTAGAAAAAATTGGAAATTCCAGCCTCGACAAAAGATCAGAAATCTACCAAAGTGGTACAGAAGAATTGCTCTGCAGCGGGCAATTAATTTCTGTGAATTTTGATTCAAACCTAGGTACGTCCCGTAACGTTCCCAGCGAAATAAAGGATATAATCGAAAAGTTCGAATCAACAGGACAAGAAAATTAATAATTAATTTAAAGGTCAAATAATGAGCGATAAAACCTACAGCCAGCCTCCAGAATTTAGCCTAGACCCCGAAAAAAATTATAAGGCCATAATTGAAATGGATAATGGAAATAAAATCACCATCGATTTACTATCCAAAGAGGCTCCCAAAACAGTAAATAATTTCGTTTTCCTAGCGAGAGACGGCTATTACGACGGTATAACCTTCCATAGAGTAATACCTGGATTTATGGCACAGTCAGGTGACCCAACCGGAACAGGTTCCGGTGGTCCCGGCTATAACTTTGACGACGAATTCCACAACGATGCAAAGCATGATTCTGCAGGAATCCTATCCATGGCAAACCGTGGAGTAGTTAACGGAATGGGAACAAATGGGAGTCAGTTCTTTATAACATTTGCCCCGACCCCTCATCTTGACGGAAATCACAGCGTATTTGGAAAAGTATCTGACGGAATGGAAGCAGTTCTCGCTATCAGTGAAAGAGACCCTGGAAGAGCTACCAGCCCTGGTGACGCAATGAAATCTGTAACCATAGTTGAAGAATAGACGAACCCATTTGAAAGCTAATAATCAACAACTAGACGATTAGTACGTTTAACCAAAAATATAAAAACAGCTAAAATAAGCCAACTAATATAGGTCGTACAATCCCGTTCTCATCGATTATTAGGGCGAGCGGGAAAGGCGTTATGCCAAAAAGTTCAATCCTAAAGGCTGACTAGGTTATGACGAGATCTTTTAATTTTGCTGACGAATAAAAGACAGAATTACAAACCCGTTGTATACCCATACTCTCCTCTGATCTCTAGTATTCAAAGTTAATCTATTACAAATTCCGCAATTTGGTATTTCCCTACTCCTTCCCAATCATATTCCACTCCCAAGCCTGGACCTTGAGGTAAACCAACACAACCATCAGAATCAATTGATTCCAATTGGTCCGAATAATCACATTTATAGACAGGAGGGTTAGCTATATTGGAAAGCTTCGGGTGAACCAATCCCATCTCGTAAAAGTTTGAGTTCCTCATACTAGCCATACAGTGCCTCTGAGCGGGTCCAGCAATATGCAGCTCTAGGTCCATACCAAAGCCTTCGGCAGCATTGGCTATTTTCATAACCCCAGTAATTCCACCATCGTATTCAGGATCTGCTCTCCAAAAGTCAGTCGATTCGGCAATGGCCATATCAACATGAGCCTCTACTAAATGGATATGTTCACCTTGAAGTAATGGAGTCGAAAGCATCTTCCTCAATTGTTTGTGAGCAAATAAAGACACTCCTCCATCTCTCATTGGGTCCTCGTACCAGAAGAATTGTTGCTCGTCACAGGCACGTCCTACCGCTAGAGCCTCTGCGAAAGTGTCATAAACACAACAAGGGTCAATCATTAAGGCCATTTTTCCGCCAACTCTATTACCAACAGAATTTACGGTATCTATTTCTCTCTGTATATTCGACTCCGCCCAAGAGTGAATTTTAAAACCCTTATATCCCATAGAAAGACATTGTTCCGCAAAATCAGCATACGCTTCAGGTGAATTCAGCCCACCTTTGGTTCTATCAGCATGATAGGTACTTGCATAAGCTGGCAGGCGATCTCTATACCCCCCAAGAAGCCTATAAATAGGGGATTCATGTACCTTGCCAGCCAGGTCCCATAAAGCTATATCAATAGGGCCGATGCCCATTCGGTCTTGCTTGCGCAATATTGACTTCGCTTGGTTGTATATTAACTCTCGTTCTAGGCCATTCTTACCAATCAAAAAAGGGCCAAATGATTGAATTTGTTCAAAGGTTCCAGGTGCAATACTCATGTATTCCCCGGTAATTCCAGCGTCGGTATATATGCGAATACCCAGAACAGTTCGAAATCCCTTACCACCTGGTTCATAGAAAGGTCCCATAGCGAAAGACAGGTCATGGCCAACATCATCAAATGGAAACCTATACCTAGTTAACTGGATCTTCCTAATGACTGGTGTACTACTCATTTATAAACTCCATCTATTCTGTCTTAATTTATCTATCCGTAATACTGGAAATTTAATTTTTTCTGTGCATTCAATTCTAATTTGTTCTATCGAACTCAGTCAGGCTAAGATCTGTCCATTTTAAATTAGCTCCGAGTAATATCGCTCCTCTTAAATCGGATTCTGTAAGATCCGCCAAAGTTAAATCCGCTTCCTGAAAGTCTGTAAAAACAAGATTCGCCTTTATAAGTTTTGCCATTTGCAAACTAGCGCCCCTGAACATACACCTTCTTAAACTCGCCTCAGTTAAATCAGCGCTATCTAGGCGAGCAAATTCCAATTTGGATGAATTCAAAACAGCATTAGCCAATGTGGCGCCTGTAAGATTTATTCGGGTCATATCTGAGCCATTCAAAGAAGCTGATGTGAAATCAGAAGAACTTGCGTCAGCACCTATCAATTTGACGCTCCTCAAAGTAGCCATAGTCAAATCTGTATTTTGAATTACCGCACCAGACAAATCAGCTCCGCGTAGATTAGAACTAACTAAAGAAGAGTTCGATAGATTTACTCCTCCGGTCATAAATGCACCGCTCATATTGGACCCTGTTAGGTCACAATTAGATAGATCGGAAGCATATAAGCGAGCTTCCATCAAATAAGTATCGCTAAGGTCAGAACCACTTAGATCTGAATCCCTTAGATTTGCTTCCGCTAAAATACCTTCAGATGATTTAACATTGGACAAATTAGAGCCGCTTAAATTAGCTCCCCTAAAATTAATCCCACGAATGTCAGCGCCAGACAGATCGACACCACTTAAAACTGCTCTGTGTAAATTTAAGCCTGTCAGGTCTTGACCAGAAAGACTTCCGCCTTCATCAAAAATCTCTAATACTTCTTTCTCAGTGAGCTTAGACACAAATTCTATTTACCGTTTTTCTTATATAAATGTTAATTTAGGAATAATATTTTAATTTAATGAAAAATTATAATAATCTGCAAATAATTTCTTAGATACCAATTAATCTTAAAGTGAGGGTAAATGTGTTAATTGTCCAACGAACCTACACTCCTAAGCCTGGTAAAGGAGGTCTAACAGATCTTCTAAAAATGGTAAACAAAAACACCATTGCAATCGGCCTTCCTGAAATGAAAGTCTATAGAAAATTCTTGGGGCCACATGGGACTGTGGTTACTACTCAAGAATGGGAATCTATTGAGAATTACAATAATTCTAGGGATATAGTCAGACAAACCAAGGAAATAACCTCTATATTCGAAAAAATATATCCGCTTTTGGATAACACACATATCACTGAAATTCTAGAATCCGCTTAAATATCCAACTCCTGACATATTTTAAAACTCAGAAGGAGACCCGATTGGACATTGAAAATAATAAGGTAGACGTTCTGGTAATAGGGGCAGGGGCCTCGGGTGCGGCATTCTCTTGGAAATTAGCAAAATCTGGAATCAAGGTGATGTGTCTGGAACAAGGTGATTGGTTAGACCCATTAACTGACTATTCAACTTCAAACTCTGATTGGGAAATACACAGACAAACGGACTTTAATCCTAATCCTAATTTTAGATCTATGAAGGTAGATTATCCGATTAACGATACCGAAAGCCCCATAGCACCATTAATGTACAACGCGGTAGGGGGTAGCACCATTCATTGGTCTGCTCACTTCCCTCGATTAAAACCGTCTGATTTCAGGGTCAAAACTCTAGATCATGTCGCCGATGATTGGCCTATTTCATACTTTGAACTTGAACCGTATTTTGATTTGAATGACAAGATGATGGGAGTAGCAGGTATCATTGGTGATCCTGCATACCCGCCTAAATCCCCAAGGCAAACCCCTCCTGTAGGGCTAGGCAAATTGGGGGATAAAATAACCCATGGATTCGACAAATTAGGTTGGCATTGGTGGCCTTCCGACTCAGCAATAAATACTGTGGATTACGATGGGCGGCCAGGCTGTAACAATTGCGGACCCTGTGATCTGGGATGCTCTATAAAAGCCAAATCGAGTACGGATGTTACCTACTGGCCCAAAGCGATTAAGCTAGGTGCACGATTAGTCACCAACGCTCGAGTTAGGGAAATCACCGTGGATAGGTATGGTAAAGCAAAAAGCGCAATATACTATGACTCCGATGGCAATATCCAAGAGCAATATGCTTCAACCATTGTGTTAGCGGCAAATGGTATTGGAACCCCTCGAATTCTGCTGAATTCAACCTCAACCAAATTTCCTGAAGGTTTAGCGAATTCAAGCGGTCTTGTCGGAAAAAATTTGATGTTTCATCCTTACTCTATTGTGACCGGTATATTTGACGAAGATTTGGAAGGACACAAAGGTCCGACACCATTAAATATAATATGCTCAGAATTTTATGAGACAGACCATTCTAGAGATTTCGTGAGGGGATATGCATATCAAGTGGTACGTTCTTCTGCACCTTTAGCAACGGCTCTCAGTGGTCACGTACCTTGGGGTGAAAAACACCACGAAGCTTTCAAAAAACGATTTAACCGAACTATTACATTCGCTGTGATAGGAGAAGACCTACCAGAAACACATAATAAAGTAACTATAGATCCAAATCTTTCTGACTCATTCGGTATCCCATCCCCAAAAATTGCATACCGACTAAGTGATAATAGTCGCAAAATGTTGGGACACGGGGTGAAAACAGCAACTCAAGTTATGAAAGCAGCAGGTGCAACAGAAGTTACACATGATCCCCTAAAAAGAGAAGCTGGATGGCACCTGATGGGCACCACAAAAATGGGTGCCGATCCAAAGGATTCGGTCGTAAATAAGTATGGTCAAACTCATGATGTAGATAATCTATTCGTTATAGACGGAAGCATATTCGTCACAGCCGGAGCGGTTAATCCAACCTCAACCATTCAGGCCTTAGCATTGCATGTTGCAGATCATGTCATCTCAAAATCAAAATGACCCCTACCTGGGAGTCAGAACTAAATTAGGAATATTCTCATGAGAACATTATCTAAAAGCAATTCAGACACTTTAACTGTCATAGTAGACCTTTTAATACCAAAAAAAGGTAGCCTTCCTTCACCTTCCGATATTAACGTTGTGGAACACATTGACGATACAATTTCTGATGCCCCCCAATTGATGAGATTGTTTGTGGAAGGTCTCAGGGATATCAACGACAAAGATTTTTTGTCACTCCAAGAGAAAGAACAAATTGACTTACTACAAAAATATGAATGTTCCAACAGCCTTTTTTTTGCCGAACTTATTCGCCATACCTATAACGGATACTACACGAACCCTATAGTCGTCAGAGCAATCGGAATGACAGGTCACCCCCCTCAACCAAAAGGGTATAACTTGGAACAAGGAAACAACTTCAAATTGTTGGAAAAAGTTAGGGAACGGGGCCAAATTTGGAGAAATCCTTAGGTAAATATTTAGAATCCTTCCCAAAATTTTTCAAAAGGGGCCAAATTATCTCCATACGCCTCACGAGCCTCCTGCATTTTCCTCCTCAGTTCAACCACTCTTTCTATAAAGCCAGCGTCTCCCGATAGATCATGTATCTCGTCTGGATCTTCAGAAATGTTGAATAATTGGGTGGATCGAACTCCATTTACGTTGTATTCGATCAATTTCCAACCCTGATACGTTACTGCTCTTTGAACATCCTTATAAACATAGTACAAATAGTCGCGGGTTGAAATTTCTTTTTCTTTTATGATCTTCATCATACTTTTACCTAAGACGCTTTCCGGAATTTCAATGCCAGCCATTTCACATAAGGTAGGGTATATATCGGCTGTATAAACTAATGAATCTCTCGAAGTCTGGCTGGGAATTCCGGGGCCACAAAATATCATGGGAATATGAATACTGTGATCATAAAGATTCTGTTTACCAAAAAGACCATGTCTTCCTAAGGCAAGTCCATTATCACCAGCAAGCACTATGATGGTATTACTAATTTGATTTGATTCTTTGAGAGCATCCAAAATCAACCCTACTTGCGAATCAAGATGAGAGACCATAGCGTAATACTCTGCTATATGATTTTTTACTTCTAATTCTTCCCTAGGAACTGCAGCTAAAAGCTCGTCTCTAGCATCAAGTTCACCGTTGTCGAAAGGATGCTCAGTCATAAAATTTTCTTCGATATCAAAGTCATCTGCAGAATACATATCGTAAAATTTTTGTGGGGTAGTCCTTGGGTCATGAGGGGCCATAAAAGCGACATACGCAAAAAACGGATCATCTTTTTCGTAGTTAGAAATAAATTCCGCAGCTTGGTCAGCAAATAGGTTAGTAGAATGTCGCCCGGAATGGATATGATTAGCAATTTTTTCTTCCGGTAAGGCAGGGACTCGGTATGATTGAACCCGACTTTTATAGGTTTCTATCGGCTCATATTCATGCAAAGGAACCATATCTCTTGATATTCGACCTAGATATTGTTGAGATGGGTCGTAAGAATGCACTGGTACCATCCAATGATCATATCCTCCACCAAAATAGATATCGGCACCATCTTGGAAATTTCGAATGTACGATTCAGTGCCGTTATGCCATTTACCGGTACCCCAACAGTGATAACCAGATTTACGAAGGGTTTCTCCCAACATAACATGGTCCTTGGGTATGGTCTCGCCAGAATCCACAAGATGGAAAAGTGTTCGCCCAGTCATCAACATAGCTCTGCTAGGCATGCATACAGCTGTATTTGTCCCACCCATGATGTAGGCGTTGGTTAGAGCGGTACCATTTTCAACTAGCCAATCCATATTTGGAGTCGATATTTTATCGTTACCTAGCGCATGAACAGTATCGAATCGCTGATCATCAGTAAATATGACCAATATATTTGGTTTTGACATTATTTACCTATATATTTAGGCTTTCTTTTTTCCAAAAAAGCTCTAACCGCTTCTTTTTGATCTTCAGTGTCATAAAGCATTTCTCCAGCCGAATCCTCATCAGAAATTATTTGATGCCAGTCCTCCATTCGAACCCGAAGCAACTGTTTAGTTTGCCTTACAGCTAACGGCGGATTAGCAGCGATTTCCCTAGCTACTTCCATACACTTATCCAATAAACTTGCCGGACCCACAACCTCATTTACAAGGCCTTTGGACAGTGCCCATTCAGCATCATATATTTTGCCAGTTAATGACATTTCTGCCGCAATTCCGTGACCCGCTATAGCTTTTATTGTGGCAGAAGCAGCTGTATCGGGTACTAAACCTCTTTTAACAAAAATAGCGGAGAATCTAGCTTTTTCGGTGGCGATTCTTATGTCAGTAGCTAAAGCAATAGACAACCCTGCCCCTACTGCGGCTCCATTTATCGCCGATACCACAGGCTGAGGTAAATTTCTTATTGCAGGGGCAAGTTCTTGTATCCGTCTGCGACTCTGATCAGATCTATCTCTATTCCTCCTATTCTCGGATCCTGAAGCACCCATCCTTGATAAATCAGCACCTGAACAAAATGCCTTTCCATTACCAGTAATAACTAGGACTCTAATTTCCGGAAATTTTCCTGGCAACTCATCCAGAAGTTCATGAAATTCCAGCGTCAATTCTCGATTTAAGGCATTCATCACCTCTGGCCTATCAAGAGTTAATAATCCAATATGATCATCTACGCGAAAAGATAGATTTTTATAATTTTTCATCAAAGTCTCCTTTCGCTACCAGGGTGAATCAGGTAAATCCAATCCACATCTGATGCCTGAATTTCAACATCGTTAATTGGAATTTGCCAAAACCAAATTTAAGGCCCTTTCTAAATATGTCTGGGCCAGGTGCAATTTATATCCATTTTGCCCCATAACCTTTGCATCATTAAAGACACCTGAACAGAGCGACTCAATATCCACATCCTCTTTTTTCATCCCCACTAATTTACTTTCCAGAGTATTCAGCTTCCAGGGTACAGGTGCAACACCGCCAACAGCTAAACCAACTTGACTGATTATTTCATTTTCAATCTTGACCATGGAAGCAACACTCACGATAGCAAAATCCATAGATTTCCGCTCTTTTGCTTTCAAAAAAACACTGCTACCTGCCATAGATTCATTTGGTATGTGAATAGAAATCAGAATATCTCCTGGTTCCAAAATGTTCTCCCGAGTTACATCTATTTCTGGGCCAGTGAAAAAATCAACTATCGGGATGATGATTCTTTGAGATTTCCTGTAAATTTCTACTTTAGCATTCAAAGCCACTAGGGCAGTTCCAGAATCGGAAGGATGAACAATATAGCAAGAATGACCCCCTAATATTGCATGATATTTGTCGGATCCCCCCACCGCAAAACACTTTGCACCACCCTTCTTCAAACAATCAAATCTTGAATTTCTATAGTACCAACACCGCGGTCTCTGGCATAAATTTCCTCCCAATGTGGCAATATTTCGTATCTGCGGGGTAGCAATGGAGCCAGTTGCCTGAACCAGACTCTTGAGCTTGATTTTCATACTTTCACTGTTCGCAATATCGCTGAGGGTAACCATAGAGCCAATCTTCACCCCAAACTGATCCCACTCTATGTAGCACATCTCTTTAATCTGGGAAGTACTAACCAGCAAATGCGGTTCAATGATCCCTTGCTTCATCTCTGTTACGAGATCTGTACCACCTGCCAGAATATAACCTCCAGAGCCATCTCTTAAAAAGTCAGATGCCTGCTCTAATTCAGATGGTTCCTTAAATGTAAAGCCTTTCATAGTAAATTTTTCATCGCTAATAACACACTATCTGGTGTAAGCGGCAAATCATTTATTCTTACCCCAGTAGCGTGATACAAGGCATTGGCGATGGTTGGTGCTGGGGCAATACAAGGTGGTTCACCAAGGGACTTCGCCCCGAATGGTCCAATAGGGTCGATCGAGTCAGCAAAAATTACCTCAATCTCAGGATACTCCATTATTGTCGGACTTTTATGTTCTAAAAAACTAGCATTCAAAGCAACGCCACTATGAGGATCAATTTCCATATCTTCAAGAAATGTAAACCCCATCATCTGAGAAACACCACCACGAACCTGCCCTTCGGCCAGTCTTGGGTTTATTATCCTGCCTGAATCGTGCACCGCAATATATTTAATTATTTCTATATGCCCAGTCTCTGTATCTACCTCAATTTCTGCAAAATGGGCCCCGAACGAATTAACAATGTAATCTTTGCTACCAGGAGTTACGGAAGCCAGAGTTTTAATAGGGCCTGCATTATGGACTATATCCAAGAAACTAATACTTTCTCCACATTTCGACTTCACCCCATTTGGTGTTAGATACAGACCTTCCGAATCACCTAAACCAATTAACTTCAAGCTAGCATTGATGATAGCGTCCTTTAGGTCTTTAGCAGCTTGCATGGCTGCATGACCAGCTGAAAAAGTGAGAGTCGAACCTGCGGTCATCGGAGATTCTGGTGTTTTATCGGTGTGCCCACCATTGATTCTAACCATTGCAGGGGGTATGCCTAAAGTGTCTGCTGCCATTTGTATGACTACTGTCGAACTACCTTCTCCAACATCCATAAACCCTACATTTAAAGTAAAAAGTCCATCCTGATCCAGAGATATTTCGGCATTTGATTGCCCCCCGGGTCCTCCTCGGTAAATAAACATACTCATGCCTATTCCTCTTCTGATAGGTCCGGCCGCATTTTCAATATAATCCCTTCTATCCCATCCAATAGCCTCGGCACCAAGCTTTAGACACTGGCGCAATTCATTACTGGAAAAAGGAACCCCACCTTCTACTGGCTGCGTATCAATTATCTGGTTTCTCGGTGTTGTGCGTTCACCAGGTTGTCCTTCAGGGCCAACATGATTTTTAAAACGAAATTCCAATGGGTCCATATTTAATATCTCTGAGGCCTTATCTGATAAAGATTCAAGAGCAAAATGTCCTTGGGGTGCACCTAGAGCCCGATAGGAGCCAGCTGTTGGGGTATTTGTATATACCAGCTGACCTTCATATTTCACATTTGCACATTTATAAAGGTAGAGGATACCTTGACCCGCTCTTCTTACTACACCAGGACCTGAGGAAAGATATGCACCTGTATCCATAATCGTCTTCGCATGCACCGCGGTTATCGTGCCATCTTTTTTAAGACCCATCTTTATTTCTGTATAAGTGGAGTGCCTCCTTCTTCCAGCTAAAAATTCTTCTTCTCTATCCAATTCAAGTTTCACAGGTCTACCCGTTCTAATGGAAAGTAAAGCTGCCATTACGGAGGTTCGAGTTTCGTCTTTACTGCCATAACCAGCACCCATAGCAGGTCCCACCACTGCGATGTTATTGGGGCTCAAACCCAATGCAGAAGCTAAAATATTCTTATCTGCATGGATACCTCTACTGGGTTTCCATACTGTTAACCTAGTACCGTCCCATGAAGCGAGTGCTGCACGTGGCTCTAAAGATGCTGGATGATGATCTGGAGTAGTAAATGAATCTTCAACAACATAATCTGCTTGATCAAATCCTTCTTTTATACTTCCGCGCGATTCTATTAGTGGGCCACCATTAACCAAATTGCCTTCCGAATGGATTGGAAAACTCGCAGAATTCAAAGAATCGTGAACATTCGTAGAAAACGGTAAGACCTCATAGCAAACATCAATCAGGTCAATGGCTGCCTTGGCTTGATCAATATCAACTGCTGCTACCACTGCGACTTCGTCCCCTACAAAACGAACCCTGCTATCTAAAATCGGAACGTCAGGAGCGACTTTTCCTTCAGGTACATTGAAAGGGGTCAACACATCGAAAACACCATCCAATTTCGTAGCGCTGCCTATTTCGATACCCAAAATGTTTGCGTGGGGATGAGGGCTTCTGAGAACGCGAGCATGCAACATATTAGGCAAAGCTATATCCGCCGTATACTCAGCCGTGCCTAGAACTTTACCTTCCAAATCAGTACGAATGTAAGACGTGCCAACTGCTGGAGTATGGGTGCTTTGTTCACTCATTAGTTTTTATTTCCAAAGCATAGGCAACTGAATCAATTATTGAACCGTAAGCATTACATCTACACAGATTTCCAGCTAAAGACAATTTTATTTCTTCTGTAGATAGCTCTTCCTCTGACTCAAAAAGCGGGTATGCCGCCATGATAAAACCAGGCGTACAGTAACCACATTGACCTCCGTCATTTTCAATAAATGCAAGCTGTAGAGGATGTAATGTTTCGTTTTGAGACAATCCTTCAACAGTCCTGATATCTTTATCTTTGATTCTGGCCGCGAGAATCTGGCAAGAATTAACAACCTTGCCGTCAAGGAGAACCGTACAAGCCCCACACTCACCTAAATCGCACCCTTTTTTGGCACCAGTTAGTCTAAGATGATCTCGTAATATATCCAACAGAGTGTATCTGTTATCTATTTTCAGGCTATATTCTCGTCCGTTGACAATAAACTTTGTGGTTGTCTCGTTATCGTCCATATCTACTCTGTCACTGGTAAGATGAGAATCCACATCGGCTCTTCCCCGACCTCAAATCTATCTATAAACTCCAAAGACCCGTCATTTTTTATTTTGAACACAGATATATAACCAGTATCAAGTCCCGCAGAGTATAAGAAATTTCCATTTTTATCGATATCCAAAACTCTTGGCATGGCTTCTGTTTGGGTTCTGCCATTCATATTTAGCTCACCGGTATTAGAATCAACTGAAAATCCGGCTATCGAATTGTGTCCTCTATTTGGGGCATATATATATTTACCATCAGGGGTGATTTTTATCTGGGCACAAGTGTTCACACCTCCGTAATGAGCAGGCAAGGTAGATAATGTCTGCAACTCATCCAAATTACCTTTCTGATATCCATACGCAGTTACACTACTCTCTTGCTCATTTGAAAAAAACACATAATTTCCATTGGGGTGAAAGGTATAGTGCCTTGGCCCTCTGTTGTCCGGCTGAGATAAGGAAGGGATATCCATAGGGTCGAGATTTCCCGTAGTCTGATTAAACGAATACTTAAGAATTTTGTTAATACCCTTTTCCCCTGCAATATGTGGGACAAGTGCATATGAATTATCTGCATCGGTTAAAACGCAATGAGCTCCGTTTCCAGTCGTCTTCCATACTTTCTCGTCACCAAAAACACCATTGTCAACTGAATGCACAGAAACAGCTCCGGCTTCATAATAGGCCGACAGAATATAGTTATTAGTTTTATCAAGTGAAATATAGCAAGGATCTCCTTCAAGCGTAGGTCCATCTGATAAATGAATTAGCTCACCACTCGAACTATCAAATTTATAAGATGACACACATGGAAGATCTCTTCTCCCTACATAGAGGATCGAATTTTGAATATCAGCAGCCAATGGAGCAGGTCTTTCACTTACTTTTGTGTCCGCAAGATGTTCTAATTTTCCATCGTTGCTATTAATCGACCAACAACTAATTCGATTTTCTCCCGCCAAAGAAACGTACAAAATTTGCCTCAATGGTATCTCCTTAAATGTTGAGTTAGTGCCAGATAATTAGTTTATCAGCACCTATAAATCGTTGCCCAGTTCGATATAGTGCCCACTTTAATGTAAAAATTGATAGTTCACATTCCGACCACCTTGAAGATAAACTTATTTGGCTACCGTTTTCGATATTTCAGCTTTGGGAGTAGATCAACCTGACTTTAACCGACCTTAAATCCGCTTTTTCACAACGGTGGCACCAGGAAAACGGATATTTCCATGTCCTTAATATCGCATTCCCCTTGATTTTGAGTACCGGGTCCTGGTCCGTACAACAATTCATAGACCGAATGTTTTTGTCTTGGTATTCACCAGAAGCTCTAGCGGCAGCCTTACCCACTGGAATCCTAAGTTTCACTTTGATTAGTCTATTTATGGGTACATCAGGTTACGTAAGTACTTTCATAGCCCAATATATAGGAGCCTCACGGCCCGAAAGAGTGGGACCAGCAATGTGGCAAGGAATGTATTTTGCCCTTATTGGTGGACTCTTACTCGCATGCACCGCATTGTTTTCAAAACCAATATTTTCTTTTATAGGACACAGTCCAGAAGTACAAATTTTAGAGTCAGAGTACTGGATATTTCTTACTTTGGGAGGAATATTTCCCATAGCACAGGCAACGTTGGCTGGATTTTTCAGTGGTCGTGGCAAAACATACCCAGTTATGTGGGCAAGTTTTGCGGCAACTGCAGTGAATATTGTCCTCAATTATCTACTTATTTTTGGGAATCTAGGAATGCCTGAAATGGGAATAAGGGGAGCAGGTCTGTCAACATTCATATCTGGAATGATCAATTTTCTAATACTAGCTTATTTAGCTTTTTCCAAGGAAAACAACTCAAAATACAAAACTATATCTGGCTGGAAATTCGAACTGAATCTCTTTAAGAGACTAATCAGATATGGATTACCCAATGGAGTCCAATTTTTCCTCGATATAGCAGCCTTTTCAGCCTTCATATTACTTATTGGTAGACTTGGTGATACTGAATTGGCAGCTTCAAACATAGCATTTAACATAAGTATGTTGGCCTTTATGCCTATGATAGGCTTAGGAATAACAGTATCTATTTTAGTAGGACAATCCTTAGGTGCTAATCATCCGGCGAAAGCAAAAATTGCCACTTTTTCTGCCCTGCAAATGTCATTTACATACATGACAATCCTTGCTTTGCTATACCTTCTGATACCTACGGTGTTTATCTACCCGTTTTCTGCAAAAGCCGACCCCAACGAGTTTGAATCCATAAAAAGTCTTGCACTAGTTGCTATGAGATTTCTGGCCCTATGGTCAATATTTGATTCCTTCGCAATAATATGTTCCTCTGCTCTTAAAGGGGCCGGAGACACCGCCTTTATCATGCTTACTATATGTATCACAGCCTCACTAGTGTTGATAGCACCTACTTTTTTAATAATAGAAGTCTTTGATTTAGGTCTAAATGCGGCTTGGACTTCCGGTCTCGCCTACATCACATGCCTTGGATTTATTTATTCTCTCCGATTTAAATCGGGCAAATGGGAAAGTATGAGAGTTATAGAACCCGAAAAGAAACCATAGCTTTTAATACAAATTCGATATGTAAGTCAAAACCGGTTACCATAAATGTTCTGTGCCTTATTTCCAATCAACTAATTAATGACTTCTAAAGTTAGAACAAATATGCCCGGTGACAAAAACCAAAAGATGATTCTAGGTGCTTTCATGCAAGCTGCAAATTGTTCCAATTATGCCGCTTCTTGGAGGCATCCTGAAACAATGTCAGATTTCCTGAACGCTGAATATTTTCAGCGAATAGCCAGAATTCTAGAAGATGGGAAATTTCATTTTGCCTTCATTGATGATCGTCTGGCGATGCCTGGGATCTATAAAGATTCTGTAAAAGATTCATTGTTGCACGGAGTAAGGGTTGTAAAATTTGATCTTATCCCCATTGTTATGGCTATGGCTATGTCAACTAAAAACCTCGGAATTGGGGCGACCTATTCAACCACCTATCATGAGCCTTTTCATATAGCCCGGTTATTCGCTACTTTGGACCACATGACGAATGGAAGAGTTGGATGGAACGTCGTAACTTCCCTCAATGACGAAGAGGCCCAAAATTTTGGTTTGGAAAACCACCTGGACCACGATCAACGTTACGATCAGGCTGATGAGGTAATGGAAGCGATAGAAGGCCTATGGGACACGTGGGCAGATGACGCAATAATACTGGACAAAGACAAGGGAATATTTGCAGATCCAAATAAAGTTCGGAGGCTCGAGTATGAGGGATCATACGTAAAATCTAGAGGCCCTCTGACTGTGCCTCGGCCGCCCCAAGGTCACCCTGTTGTTATGCAGGCTGGTCAAAGTTCTAGAGGCAGAGACTTTGCTGCCAAATGGGGAGAGGTTATTTTCGCGATTTTCAAAACCCCAGAAGAAGGCAAAAGTATTGGGAAAGATATACGGAGAAGAGCTGAAAAATTTGGTAGAGACCCTAAAGACATAAAAATAGTTACAGCAGCCTATGCAATTCCTGGTACTACCCCAGAATCAGCGACAAAGAAAATGGAATTGATTGAAAGCCTAGCAACCACCACCGATAAATTAACCCTTTTGTCAGAACTTCTTAACTTTGATTTTGGAACCTATGAAATGGATCATAAGCTTACCCCTGAAGAACTTGACGGCATATCTGGTTCAAGAGGACTCGCGGAGCACTTCATGCGGGGCGACAAGGAACCCACAGTTTCTGAATTCATAGAAGCTAGCAACAGAGGAACCATTCAAGAACTACCTGTTTTTTGTGGCACTCCTGATAATATTGCAGAAGATATGTCAGAATGGTTTACAGAAGGTGCTTGCGATGGATTTATGATAGCAGCCACTCATATACCTGGTGCATACGAAGATTTCGTCCAAATGGTAGTCCCGCAACTTCAAAACATGGGAATTGTTCAAAGTGAATACACAACTACCACAATGAGAGAAAATCTAGGATTGCCAAAGCCATTGAGATAATCATTAGACCAATACTTCAATTTGAAAACGAGTAAAGTAGGAAACCTATGTCAAAGCAACCAAATATAGTTTTAATAATGTCAGATGATTTGGGATATGAAGTAATCGGGGCAAACGGTGGCACCTCATATAAAACCCCTTTCATTGATTCTATGGCGGAAAAAGGTATGCGGTTTGAAAACGCTCACGTTATGCCACTCTGTACTCCTACGAGACTGTCATTAATGACCGGTAAATATAATTTCAGGAATTACATCGGCTTCGGCTTAATAAAACCAGATGAAGTAACTTTTGGTCATCTTCTTACTGATGCCGGTTACAACACATGCATCTCAGGAAAATGGCAACTCTACTCCTACAACCCACCAGATCAATTCCCAGAAGAACGATCTTCCGGACAGCAAATAGAAGACGCAGGCTTTGATGAATTTTGTGTATGGCACCCTCACCATACAGAGGACAAAGGTTCCAGATATAAAGACCCGGTAATATATGAAAACGGCGCATTTAGAACCGATACCAAAGGCAAATACGGGGAAGATATATTCTGCGATTACATCATAGATTTCATAGAAAGGAAAAAAGACGACGATAAACCATTTTTCGTGTACTGGCCGATGGCAGCTACACACAAACCACATGAACCAACACCAGATAGTCCTGAATGGGACTCTTTTAATCCTCCTTCTAACCGTTCGCTAGGTGCAAAAACCTGGGCAGAACTAGAAGATGGATCTTGGCAAGATGACCCCAAATTTTACAGAGACATGGTGGAATACCACGATAAAGTTATCGGCAGGTTAATGGAATATCTAGAAAGCCAAGGACTCCAACAAGACACCTTGGTTATATATCTTGGAGACAATGGAAGCCCAGACGACGTTTGCTCCATGATGCATGAACACAATGAGATATGTGGAGGTAAAGGAAAAACCAATGACAGAGGTACCCATGTACCTCTTATTTGCTTAATGCCAGGCACAATTCCTGCTGAAACTGTTCAAACTGATTTGATTGAAGCCACCGATTTCCTACCAACTATTTTTGAAGCTGCCGGGTTAAATTTCCCAGAAGGATACCTAATTGATGGAAGATCATTTTTTCCTCAATTACAGGGAGATAAAGGAACCCCCCGAGACTGGATGTTCTTCCATTATGAACCCATGAACAGAAGGCACGGGCTAAATGATGTAAGAAAAATAAGGTTTCTTCGGGATCACAGATGGAAGTTATACGAAACTGGTGAACTGCACGATCTAGAGTCAGACCCCGATGAAAATGTTCCCATTTATGAATCTGAAGACTCTAAATCCCAAGGTGACGCAAGGAACAAACTAAAACCAATATTCTCCCAAATGATCAATTGATCCTAAGGCTATTCTTCCTTTCTAAGGTCCAAAGAGGCTGAATTTATACAATATCGCAGTCCAGTAGGATCAGGACCATCTGGAAAAACATGCCCAAGATGGGCTCCGCATGATTTACAAGTAACCTCAGTACGGACCATACCCAAAGTTGTATCTACATCTTCCTCTATCTGTTCTTCAACTAGTGGCTGATAGAAACTTGGCCATCCACACATCGAATCATATTTGGTATCAGATGAGAATAATTCCTCGCCACAGCATACACACAGATAGGTGCCATCATCCGTAGTGTTCCAATATTCTCCTGTAAAGGCTCTTTCTGTTGCCTTATTACGAGTAACTTCATATTGCATTGGCGTGAGCTTGTCCCGATATTGTTCATCGTCTCTTAAATCAGCCATCTATCCTTCTCCCAGTAATTCAGTAGTTCCACATAACACAGATGATTATATAGCTAGTATTATATCGATCTACAAATCTTTCAGTTGATCTAAATAACTGGAAACAAAGTTAGGAGATTTAATTGACACTCGAATTTGGCGTTTTTGATCATATAGAACCGGTTTCAAACATGGCACTAAAGGAAGTCTACCGACTTAGGATGCAGCAAATAGAGCTTTTGGATCAAAAGGGATTTTATGCATACCACTTAGCCGAGCATCACACCCCAGCTGTACACAGCCTAGCCCCTTCCCAAAACGTCTTTTTGGCAGCTGCATCACAGCGAACATCGCAAATAAAGCTCGCTCCTTGTGTCTATGTATTACCGCTACACCACCCGCTCAGGTTGATCGAAGAAATTAGCATGCTGGATCACTTAAGCAACGGCCGAGTAGAAATCGGGGTCGGTAGAGGAGGAGTGATGGAGGCTTTTTTCTGGGGACAGGATGACGATTCCGATAAAAACTACCAGAGATACGTTGAAACTCTCGAAGTAGTAAAAGAAGGGTTGAGTTCGGAAAATCTGACATACCAAGGTCAATTTCACCAATATGACAATTTACCAATGAGACTGGAGCCTGTTCAAAAACCATTTCCTCCCATGTGGTACATGAGGAACGCTGAAACAGCCGCCTTGGAAGGGATGAACACCGTGATTGTAGGGACTCTGGAAAGCCTTAAAACTGAAACAAAGCGATATAAGGATGTCTGGAACAAAACTCATGGCGAAGGTTCCCTAACCCAACAGGGCCAAAATCCTAAAATTGGCCTTGTTGTACACATGGTTGTTGCTGATACGGATGAGGAAGCGATAAGTTTAGCCACCCCCGCCTGGGAAAAATATAAGTGGAATTTAGCAGCTCCTAGGCGTATAGAAGCCGAAAAAAGGGGATTGGAACAGTTCCAATCTTCAAAGGATGGTTCATTCGGGTTCGTGGGCGATAGACCAGCCAATCTTCCAAACAGGGAAACCAGAAAGGATATCGAGGCGGAAATAGAGAGATTCGACCAGCAATCAAATAGGATAGACCCTACTAGATTAGGGGGCGTAGCTTTGGCCGGATCCCCAAAATCAGTGGAGCGTTATTTGCAAGAGTACATTGAAACTGGTGCCAATTATTTTGTATGTTCATTTCAATGGGGAGATATCGACCACAAAACTGCTATGAACTCGATTAATCTATTTTCAGAACATATACTGCCGCAATACATTTAGATAATTTAGGATAAATTTGTGGAACTTGAAATAATCGGAATGATTGGCGCAGTAAGAGAAGGTACTGGAAGTAAAGGTGCAGAGGTTCATGTTATCGGCGGCGGCGTGGATGGAGATTATATCTCTGATTTTGCCAAAGCTCATGAAAATAGTGGCTTCGATAAAGTTTTGGTGGGATACACATCTTCATCTGCGGACGGATTTATTGTCGCGATGCATGCAGCAGCCAATACTGAAAACCTTGGATTCCTAGTCGCTCATCGCCCTGGATTTGTAAGTCCAACAGTTTTGAGCAGAAAAGCAGCTACTGTTGATCAATTAACACAGGGAAGAATTGCTCTACACATCATAAGCGGGGGCGGAGACTTGGAACAAAGACGTGATGGTGATTTTCTGGATCATGATGCCAGATATAGAAGGTCAGGAGAATTTATGAATATTCTTAGAACCTTATGGACATCAAAGGTACCCGTCGACCACAAGGGTGAATTCTATAATTTTGAACAAGCGAAAAGTGATTTTGACTGCTTCCAGCAACCACATATTCCTTTGTATTTTGGTGGAGCCTCTGAGGCTGCATTAGAAGTGGGCGCGAAGGAATGCAACGTATATGCTATGTGGGGAGAACCTCTCAAAGAAGTCGAAAAAAAAATTAAATTATTCACCGACAGAGTAAGAAGAGTTGGAAGAAATCCAAAATCTGTAAAATTTTCCGTTTCGACGAGACCAATAGTGGCTGATACTGAATCCGAAGCTTGGGATATTGCTCATTCCACTCTAGAAAATGTTTTGAAAACCAACCAGAATTCAATGCATGGTATGGGAAAGGAAAGATTGGAATCTGTAGGGTCTCAGCGCCTTGTAGACTTCGCAAAAGATGGAGAAATCTTGGATGATCGGCTTTACACTCCCATCGCGGCGGCTACTGGAGGTGCAGGAAATACCACAGCACTCGTAGGCACCGCAGAACAAGTATCTGATTCACTTTTGAAGTACTACAAATTAGGATGTTCTACGTTATTAGTACGAGGCTTTGATGCATATAACGACGCCGTTTATTGGGGTAAAGAACTAATTCCTCATTTGAAAGAATCGGTCGATAATTATCATAAAAGAAATGTAGTGACTGGAAAACACCTGTTATGAAAATATTATCCACGGTATTGGGAAGCCCCTTTCCAGGTTCATCATCTGAAAAAATAGCACATCTTTTTATCGATAGGCTCCCCAAACAACATTGGGACACAACAATGGTGGATTTATCCAAGATTTCGTCAAGTGCACTGTTGTTAAGAAGTAAAGATGAAACATTAAATGCTTCCATCGAACACGTCCTTAATTCCAATGTGATCATAGCTGCCACACCAACCTACAGAGCCACCTATACAGGTTTAATAAAAACGTTTTTTGATCAATTTCCGGAAAATTCCCTGTCCGGTAAGCTGGTATTACCTATCCAAACTGGAGGATCTGCAGCACACACTTTATCAGTTGAGCATGGGTTAGCTCCAATGATCAGAACCTTAGGAGCCGATGTCGCCACCAAGTCAATTTACTCTTGGGGAGACCATTGGAATGAAGATGGAACTCCTAGCGAAACTTTAAAAGAACTGATTGATCAATCAGTGAATGAAATCATCAGTAAGTCTGCTTAATCATCCAACAAACCTAAGGCACGAGCCATATCAAGCATCTCCAAAGCCGTCTTCTCATGGGCAATATCAACCATTCCCCCTTGGAAGGAAACAGCAGCTCCACCGCGCTCTCTAATTTCCTTCATTGATGCAACTAAGCCCTGCCACTCACTTATCTCCTCTTCGCTGGGGGAGAATATTTCATTCACTATTGGAACATGAGATGGATGTATAACTGTCATTCCGTTATAACCTAACTCTCTTGAATGTTGGGCAAAGGCCCTTAATCCTTCATGATCATGTATATCCTGCCACAGCCCAGTCAATGGGTAAGGCACCCCCGCTGCCCGAGCATCAAGCAGTACTTTGGAACGAATAAATAGAGTTTCTGTGCCTTCAGGAGTCCATTGGTATCCTACAGCTCTAGCTATGTCTCCTCCCCTACCACCGCCTGCCCCCATATGCGCGATTCGGTCAGATGAGGTTCCTACTTCGTAAGCAAATCGGAGCCCTGTAGCTGTTTCCAAGCCAGGGTCAATCAGTATTTGCCCCGAATCTATACCTTTATTCTTTTCTTCACTAGAAATAAGGGCATCAAGTGTTTTTACATCTGAGGGTCCTTTTACCATTGGGAGGGTAATGGCATAAAGGCCTTCTTGAACTGCGTAAGCCACATCTTCGCCAGTAAGTCCTGTATCAATGTCATTAACTCTCACCAATACTGTTATACCCTGGGCAGCCAATTCAGGAACCATTCTAGATACAATTTCCCGTGCGTTTTGCTTCTCATCCAAAGGCACAGAATCTTCAATATCTAATATGAGAGCATCCGCACCGTATTTTGGTGCTTTCCTAACCCAATCTTCCTTGTTAGCAGGCACATAGAGCATGGTCCGCAAAGGTTTAGCTTGATCTCTCATCAATTCCTCACTTTTTAATTAATTTCAAATAATTCCATTTCGTTCATATTCTTCAAGATCTTCCGAGCTAATTCCAAGAACATCATGATATATCTCATGGTTGTGCTCCCCTAACATAGGAGCACCTTTTGACTGAGGCAATTCACCACCAGAAAAATGAACGGGAAATCCTGACGCGATTCCCGGAACGGCATCAGAAAAAGCTGAACTTTTCATTGGTTGAAGAGTTCCTCGATCCCAAAAATGTGAATCTTCTATTACTTCCGGCACAGTTCTTACCAACCCACAAGGAACTTTATTTTCCTCTAATAATTCTATCGCCTCACTTCTAGTGTAGCGATCAAGTAGTCTCTGCACTTCCGCTCTAGCCTCAACAACATTTCGATTTCGTTCAATAAAGGTCGAAAATTTAGGATTTACCATCAAATCCGGAGCCTCTAACGCTTTGGCCAATCTATTCCACTGATCATCACTAGCAACGGTTAAAGTGATATCTCCATCCTTAGTGTGATAGAGTCCCATCGGACCTCCACGACTATTATTTCCCTGCCTAAGTGGTTCACCATACATAATGGCCTCCTCTAAGTTTTCCATAAACATTAGAGAGGTTAATGAATCCATCATGGACACATCCAAATATTGACCATGTCCGGTCCTATCTTTTTCTCTGAGCGCCGCAAGGACCGAGTAGCAGGCAAAAAGAGGTGTTACCAAATCTCCAATATAGAACCCAACTCTAGTGGGCGGTTCACTCTCTGATCCGTTTATATCCATAAGACCACTCATGCCTTGAATTTGTGGATCATGAGCCTTTCGATGCGAATGCGGACCAGATTGACCGTATCCTGAAATGGAAGTGTAAATAATTCCGGGGTTAACTTTTATTACTTCCTCGTATCCCAAACCTAATCTTTTCATAGCACCTGGCGACAAATTTTCGACTAGTACATCAGACTTTTTCGCCAACTCCATGAACATTTCCAAGCCTTTTGGATCTTTTAAATTCAAAGTAACGCTTTTAAGACCTTGGGCCCTTTTGAGAAACCGAGTGGAAAGATGCTTTTCAGACTCCTGGGTTTCCACATACCCGTCAGGAGAGGCAAAGGGTCCATTTCCTCTAGATGGATCTCCCACACCAGGCATTTCTACTTTTACACAATCGGCCCCCAGTCTAGCTAAATTCATCATCGCAAACGGCCCTGCAAGATAGACAGTCACGCCAAGTACCCGAAGGCCGGACAAGGGAGACATCGATTTTTTAACTTCGGCCAAAATTAACCTCTTCTCTAAAATATTTGTATAAGTAAATTAATCTGCAATTACATGCCCTCATGTTATGTTCGCCTGAAGGTACGGTCAATTGATGTGTTATATTCCAGCGTGGACCATACCTCCCAAATAACTCTATAGGAGATATTGACATGAAAATCGCGATAATAGGACAGGCTGCCTTTGGCAAAGATGTCTTAAATGCACTGGTTGATAAAAATGAAAATGTAGTGGCTGTACTTTGTCCACCGGACAATCCCGGTAGACCTGAAGACCCCATAAAATCTGCGGCCATAGAAAATCAAATACCCGTATTTCAATACAAAAGAATGCGAGATAAAGAAGCAATTGCCGAATTTTTATCACTAAACATAGATCTATGTGTGATGGCGTTCGTCACCGATATAGTCCCAGATGAAATACTGGAAGCACCTCGTTTCGGAACTATCCAGTATCATCCATCTCTACTCCCAGAACATAGAGGACCTAGTTCAATTAATTGGCCCATTATACAAGGGAAATCAAAAACTGGACTCACCGTTTTCTGGCCAGACAAAGGCCTAGACACAGGGCCAATACTTTTACAAAAGGAATTCGAAATTACAAAAACAGACACTTTGGGATCCGTTTATTTTGGCAAACTCTACCCTGCTGGAGTGGAGGCAATGGTCGAAGCAGTAGAAATGGTTAAAAACGGTACCGCTCCCAAAATTGAGCAAGACCACAGCAAAGCCACATATGAGGGCTGGTGTAGGTCAAGTGATGTAATGATCGACTGGAATAACCCCGGTGTGGAAATCTATAATCTAATCAGAGGGTCTGATCCTAGTCCTGGGGCCAATACATTGTGGAACCAAAAGTCTATTTACTTGTTCAGCACATCTTTTGAATCTTCTAATCATGATAACCCTCCTGGAACCGTAACAAAAATATCGGATGAGTCATTCAGTTTGTCGGTCTCAGGCGGCATCATCACTATAGGCAGGGTCAAAGTAGATCGAGAAGCAAAAATCATGGCCGCAGATTTTGTAAAATCCCATAAATTGAAAATAGGAGACAGATTCGGACTTTAGACATTTATTAACCTTTATTAATTTTATCTAGCCAAAGGAGTTAGCAAATGAATGGAAAATACTATTTCTCAGCTGCAATGGATGTGCCCCAAGACAAGGAGGCTCTATTTGATGAGGTCTACGACAAAGAACATATACCCTACCTGTCCGAGGTACCCGGAGTATTAGCTATAGCTAGGTTTACCACAGAGCCATTGAAAATGGTAATCGGAGGAGTAGAACAGGAAATAATTATAGAAAACCAACCGAAACACACAGCAATATATGAAATAGAGGATCCAAAGGTTCTGACATCCCCAGAATGGGCTGCAGCAGTGGATAAAGGTAGATGGGCTACTGAAGTCAGACAACACACCTTCAACAGAAGACACGTATTGCTAAAAAATAAAAATTAGGTGTAGAAAATGTTGTTCAGGAAAATAAGAGAAATGGAATTCCCTGCCGTTGGTATGGGAACCTCGAGGACTTTTGATGTAGATGATGCGAATCCGGAAGTTTTCTCCGTTCGAAATAAGATAGTCACGGAATGTCAAAGTCATGGAGTAACTCTTGTCGATTCCTCACCAATGTATGGCAACGCTGAAAAAGTCCTAGGTCTAGCAATTCAAAAAAATGATCCCTCAAAATTTCAAATAGCTACAAAAGTGTGGACGACAGGTTATCAATCTGGTTTAGACCAAATTAATAACTCATTTTTATTGCTGAAAACTGAGTATATTCATATATTCCAAATACATAATTTAGTGGATTGGAAAACACACCTACCAACTCTTACCAACCTGAAAAATGAAGGCAAGATAGGGTTAGTGGGTCTAACCTGTATGACTCCTAGTGACTACCCAGAAATGATGAGCATTATGAAAACCGGCAAAATTGATTCAATCCAAATTCCCTACAACGTTATTAACACACGAGTGGAATCTGACATACTCCCGTTAGCTCAATCAATGGGAATAGGAGTCCTGGTAATGGAACCGCTGCAAAAAGGGAAATACGTGAAAGATCTTCGGCTAAGTCCTGACTTGAGCCCTTTATCCGATTTAGGCATCAAAACTTGGGCCCAAGCCTTGTTATCTTGGGTTATATCAAATGAGGTTATAACATCAGCAATACCAGCAACATCTAACCCAAAAAGGATAAAAGAGAATTCCTTAGGTGCAATACAAATGCCAAAAGAATTGAGAGATTTTGTCAGACGTGAGACTGAAAGGTGTATTTAGTTCCTCTGGCCGGTATCATTTCCATCATCCTCGAACCGCTCACCCATCTCATTGAGGAAATCTTGAACATCCGACGACAGGTTAATCTCCACGTCCTCTTCACTTGAATTTTCCGAATCCTCTTCTCCTTCAGATCGACTAAGGACTCTATCAAAGTAGGTTTCCAATTGTTTTATTAAAGTTCCCACCTCTCCTCCATAATCTATCGCTCGCTCAATGTCTTTATACTGTTGATCTCCCTTACTTTTCTCTGCTAGGTCCGCGGGAAAACCATAGACAGCACACAAAACCTCCAACAACCTCGAGGCGCCTAAATGATCCTCATCCAACTGAACGTATTGTGGCAAATGTGCCATCAAAGTGGTGTTTTGAACACCTTGCTCAGTCAAATCTTCATTAACCTGATTAATTATGGATGTAGGTCCTTGGTAGGTACTACGACGGGGATTCAGCAAAGACCCTGCCTTACCTTCTTGTTCTTCTGTCATGGAGCCAGTCACTAAAATTGGTCTGGTATGCGGAACGGAGTCATACATACCACCAATTCGACAATATTCGGTCACATTGCAATGATTAAACAACTCAACTATGGAATCAGTATATTCCTCTCCAAAATTATGTGGTTCCCTTATGTGGATGAAAATGTAATCTTGACCTGAATATTGGTCTTTAGCGTGATGAACAATGGTGTTTGGTTTGGTGAAAACTCGTTTGCCGTTTGTGATACGCATTCTTGGACGATATCGAGTGAAATCAAAAAATTTTCCGGGTTTTGCTAACCGACCGAGTTCCTTTGCGCCAAGATATTGTTCCAATTTCCTCAATGATAAGGTGCCAACTCTTCCCACATCTACCCAGGGACGTAACATACCGATAGCCACGGTATTATTCATCTCAGGCACAGGATCAACTAGTTCAAATTCACCAACTCTCATAAACCTGTTCAACCACCAAAATGAAAAACTTACTTAGATAACATCATGCTATAGGCTCGGAATTATACACCAGCCTTATTATTGATATCAGACTCAAAACAGAAAATTATCCCTGTATAATGCCCAAAAATCCTATACGAGCAAAAGAGGAAGATCAGATTAACGTGCAAGAAAAACCACTCAGTAAAAATGCATTGGATGGGGTAAGGGTCATAGATTTATCTTGGATCGTAGCTGGGCCACAATGCACGAGGTTACTCGCAGATTTTGGAGCAGAAGTTATAAAAGTAGAAAATGAGGCTGCTCTTGATTACTGCAGAAATATCCTATCAATCGATAATGAAGGTTCGCCAAATAGAAGCGGTTTGTTTAACACCCTTAACCGTAACAAAAAGAGTGTGACACTAAATGTGATGCATCCAACCGGTATGGAAAAACTGAAGGAACTAATTTCTGTTTCTGACGTAATTGTGGAAAACTTTAGTTCTAGGGTCCTGGAAAAATGGGGCCTCAGTTACGAGGATCAAAAAAAGATACGCCCAGATATCATATATTGCAGCATGTCGGGATTCGGACACAGCGGAAGAGATAGAGATTATGTAACTTGGGGTCCAACAGCACAGGCTCTTTCAGGTCTAACATATATGTCGGGTCTACCTGGTGAGGAATCGGCCGGTTGGGGTTTTTCGTATATGGATCACACAGGAGGGTTCTATGGTGCATTGGCAATATTAATGGCCCTAAAACATAGAAATTCAACTGGTGAGGGACAACATTTAGATTTATCTCAAGTCGAGGCTGGTATAGGAATGACTGGCACTTCTATACTTGATTACACAGTAAACAGCAGACCTTTCAGAAGAGAAGGAATGCCACCGGGAAACACAGCCCCAGACAAAAAGATTGCTCCCCATAATTCTTACAGGTGCAAAGGCAAAGACCGTTGGTGCGTAATTACAGTTAACAATGAAGGGGAATGGAATGCCTTGTCAAAAGCAATTAACAACCCTCCTTGGATAAATAGCGAAAAGTTTTCCACGATGGAATTACGTTACGAAAATCAAGATGAATTAGATCAGCACATCGAAACTTGGACAAGCAACAGGACTCCACATGAAGTAATGCATCATCTCCAAAGCTATGGTGTTCCTGCAGGTGCAGTTCAAACACCCAGAGAAAGGGTTGAAGAAGACCCACAACTTAAGGAAAGAAATTTTCTACCCACGATTAAACATGGAGAACTAGGAGATACCAAAGTGGAAGCTATGCCAATGAAAATGTCAGAAACCCCTTGGGAACTCAAATCGGCCTCTCCTCTACTCAGTGAACATTCTGCGGAGATCTACATGGAATTGCTTGGAACCTCAGGAGAAGATTTTGCTTCCTTTCTAGAACAGGGAATAGCATGACTGCTCTTGGTGGATTGCTTGTCGTCGAATTATGCGGAGAACGAGGGCAATACATGGGGAAACTTATGGGCGATATGGGTGCCAGAGTGATAAAAATAGAACCAATAGACGGTTCTCCAGAAAGAAATATCGGTCCTTTCAAGGACGACGTTCCTGATCCGAATTCTAGTCTTTATTTTTGGGCTAGAAACACCTCCAAAGAAAGCCTTTGTGTTGATTTAGAATCCCCACAAGGCATTTCCGCAGTAAAAAAACTACTTGCAAAGGCAGACGTATTTTTAGAAGACCGTGATCCCGGTTTTCTAAAAACAATAGGTTTAGACTATGAAGTATTAAAACAAACCAACAAGAAATTAGTGATGACCTCATTGACTGCTTTCGGCCAAGACGGTCCTTATAAGGATTACAGATCTAACGATCTGGTCGCCCTTGCAATGGGGGGAATAATGCATTCGTGTGGCTACGATGACGTACCAAACAGCCCTCCTATCAGACCAAGTGGCGGGCATGGAGACTTCATATCCGCTCACTATGGTCTAATTGGAACAATGTCAGCACTTTTTTCCAGGGATTTTACAGGTGTCGGACAATATTTGGATGTTTCAGCTCATGAGGCCTGTTCCTCGACTACAGAGGCGTCAATTCCCACATATTTGTTCCTCAATAAAGAAGTTTTCCGCCAAACAGGAAGGCATCAAGGAGCGACACCAACCCCAAAAACCCTTTGCAAAACCATCGACGGTAAATACATAATCGTCTTCCAACTTTTCAACAATCTCAATTCCTGGATGTCACTAGTAAAATGGATGTCTGAGAAAGGAATGTCAGAAGATTTGGAAGATGAAAAATACAAAGACATGGCTAGGCACAGAACTTCGAATACAGAAGACTCTGATCATGCATTTGAAGTAGTCAGAAATTTTATATTGAATCACACAGCAGATGAGATATATCGAGGGGCACAAGAGTTGAAATACCCATGGGGAATTGTCAGGTCTCCAGAAGAAAATCTAGATGATCCCCATTTCTTGGAAGACAGGGGCATGTTCGAAGACATTCCCCATACTGAATTCGGAGATGAGGTAACCTATAAATACGCTGGTCGACCTTACAGATTTAAAGGCACTCCTTGGAATGCTTTCAGGCCACCACTGATAGGCGAACATACGGCCTATATTTTGAACCAAGACCTAGAATACTCTGAACAAGAAATAGAAAACTTGCGATTAACCGGAATCATCCCTTCCGAATAGTTTTGAAAAACACCATGAACAGATACGGTAAAGAGATGACATATTTACAAAACCGTCAAAGATTTCCAACGTATCTAGAACATTGGATTTTTTATAAATAATGAGCCGGCCTGAAAATTCTCATAACCTAGTAGACGTTAACCTCTCAGAGGGAGGGAAATCTAAAGGATTCCATTTCACTTGGAGAACGGGGTGCCTGGGGTGCCTAATACCAGTAATAATAATTTTTCTATTGTTTTTCTTCCTAGTTCGAGCTTCTTTCGTCCTAGGTTAAGAAATATTTCATACAAATATGATTTGAAATGAAAGGAGTATTAAGGTGAAAGCTGCTTTTTATAATGGGAATGGAACTATGATCGTAAAAGATTATCCTGATTTAACTCCTGGGCCAGGAGAAGCTCTAATAAAAGTCAGATCAACAGGAATTTGTGGGTCCGATTTAAATATGAATTTAGATAAATCGGGGCCTGACTCAGACCCTGCCGGCCACGAAGTAGCGGGTGAAATAGTATCTGTTGGAGACGGTGTAGAGGAAAAACACATTGGTTCCCGGGTAGCTGTAGAGGTATTGGGTAGTGGAAGAGCTTGCCAAAACTGTTGGTATTGCAGACAGGGACAATATATTCACTGTCCTAATAGAAGCTCTGGTATGAGTGGCGGGTTTGCTGAATATATTACCCGTAAAATTGAAGGCTGCTATCTCTTATCGGACCATATGACGTGGGATGAAGGAGCACTAGTAGAACCTCTAGCTGTCTCAATACATGGAGTCCGAATAGGGAAAATGGCGGGAGGAGAAACTGTCTCAATACTTGGTTCTGGAACTATAGGACTAACGGCTGTAGCAGCTGCCAAGGCTCTTGGAGCTGGCAAAATATTTGCTACTGCAAGACATCCCCAACAAAAAAAAGCTGCGTTAGCCTTGGGTGCGGATGCAGTAAGTATCACCACAGAAAATAACTTTGAAGAAATGGTACTAGATGCAACCAACGGAAGAGGAGCAGATTTAACTATAGAAACTGTGGGAGGTAGCAAGGGCGATACTTTAACACAAGCTATACAAGTAACAAGAAGGCAGGGCCGTATAGTTATATTGGGGGTATTTTATGGACAGCATGAGATAGATTGGACAGGTCCGGTTTTAAAGGAACAAACTATTCAAGGGTCAATCTGTTACGGAATAATAGACGGGAGACACGATTTCGAAAGTGCAGTAGAGATATTGTCTGATGACGATTGCAACCTTAGTCAAATAGTAACTCATAGATATTCCCTAGATGAAATAGACGCCGGGTTCAAAACAGCATATGACAAATCATCAGGTTCAATAAAAGTTCAAATACACCAAAGTTGATACGAGACCAAGCTCCAGTTTTATCTAGTTGTAATTTTCTTGACTAGAGAGTCTCCGTAAAAGACAATTACGGGCGCTGATTTTACTAGAAAGTGGCTTGAGAAACCGATAACCTACATTCTTAACAAACTACAAACGTTCCGCAGTAGCTCAGTGGTAGAGCAATCGGCTGTTAACCGATCGGTCGCTGGTTCGAATCCAGCCTGCGGAGCCAAAACACTTAGATTATTGATATTTTCCGTAACATCCCAAATACCTTCATAAAGCTGGTGCAAAAGTGACCAATGAGCAAAACAACAATAGTTCTGACGAAACTGACAAAGACGATCTGACTTCCAATCAAGGAAGCAATACTGATGAACAGGAAGAAAGTACAGAGAGTTCAAAACAGACTAATGACACTCTGCAAGTAGAAAGTATTCCAGAACATGCGGTTATATTCAGACAATCTCATCTCTCTTGGTTGATGCCGTCAGCTATATGGATAATTGGCCTAGTTATCGTAGACCTACAAATCGGGCTGTTAGGCGGACTAGGCATACTTTTAGCACCACTGATAGCAGCTCCTAGATATCTGAGATGGCGGCAAACGGTATACCATCTTTCCGATGATTCTCTATATCTCACCATGGCCGGGCTTCCCGTTATACAAAAAAGCAAAATCTACCGAGTTAAATTCGATACGATGATGGAAATGGCAGTCCGGCACGGATTTTTTGGTAAGACCCTCGGGTATGGAGAAGTCAACATAATTTTCGATGATAAAAGAGTCGCTCGACTTTCATATATATCAGCCTATCAATCTTTTATGGATCACATTAATTCAAAAGCAGACCTGCCGGGTGCTCCCGCTGAAGAAGACGCAAATTAGTTGTTAGTCCCATCTGGCTCAATGATATTGATACCAAGACTTTTGATCATTCCTAAATTCTTAGTAAGAAGGTAATTGGTATTTAAAACAGAAAATATTTGGATATCATCAGATGGAACAGTTTTTGATAGCACTAAATTCCAGGATATCCCCTCTCCTTCGTGCTTTAAACAATACCATCCACGACTGATTTTTTCTGTCTCTGGAATCATTTCATCCGAACATACAACCAAAATTCGGTGTTCGGTTCTAACGATAGATAGAAATACTCCATTTTGAACCCAACTGGGAAGATTAGTATCCAGTTCAAAGAAGCAGGCAGCGAAAGTCCCTGCAAGCAATTCAAGCTGAGTATCTCCATCACTATGGGAGGCATCTGACAAAATAGACCAGTCTGAACCCGGTATTCCCAATAAATCCATATGATCATTAACGACAAACTTATTAGATAACATTGTGATGACACTATCCAAATAATGTGGGTACATCTGTTTAACACGTAACCACCACCTCACACGTCTGACAGAGGGACTATAAGCCTCAAAGGGAATTAATCTAGCAATCAGATCTGCATACTCCCAGGATATTGAAAACATATCCATATCCCGCCATTCAAATTGCTGCTCTAAACGGAGGTTGTCGCCGGGAACTTCCCTATACTTGGTAATCCAGTTACCTAACGTTCTTACACTTGGTCTAGATTTGTCAGGAAAAGCCTTCAGAATTGATGCACGCCGATACCCTCTGGCATACATTTCGAAACCTATAGAAATTTGTGCGATATTAGAAAAAGGCCTACCCATATTTAATTCCTTTTTCTATTCTATTACTGCCTAATTATCACCACTAGTAGAATTTATTGCCTATTTATAATAATTTATTACCTTCTATATTAAAAACATACTCTTGCGTGGAAATTTTGTGCGAGTTATCAGCGAAATTACGTAAATTAAACTAAAAAGGGGGAAGATAAAATTCAACGAATAATTTTCATTGTTTCTAAAGCTAGGCTAAATCAGTCCCACTGATTTAGCTGCCCTCTTCACATCATCCACCCGGAAAGCTCTCAATATCTGCTTAACTTCAGTACCACTTTTCTCCAAGTCCACTAACCTAGAAACGCGGTCTGGTTTATTACCGGTGGTTGGCAATTCCAGCGACTTAAGAGCATGTGAAAGGTCATCAGACCTAAAGTGTTGGAGAAACTCTTCAAAATCCATAGACTTATCTCCAATTTGGCTCACAGCCATAAAAAATATTTTGCCCGATTATACATACACTTGGTCATATTAGTAAGACAAAACCAAGATTTCCAATTTTTACAAGTTAATTAGCGTAGAATGTCGTTTATTTAGGAACGGTGAATAATAATGGCGATAAAAGTAGTCACGGACAGTACTTCGGACCTAGACTCGGCTATTGCAGAAGACCTTGGAATAACAATAGTCCCATTAAACGTCCATTTTGGTGAAACGGTGTTTAAAGATGGAATCGATTTAAATACTGATCAATTTTTCGATAAGTTGATTAATGGAAATGTTTTTCCTTCTACTTCACAGCCCTCGTTGGGTGAATTTGTAGACGTGTACAAGGAAATAAGCCAGCCAGGGGATGTAATCATTTCAGTACATGTCTCGTCAAAACTTAGTGGAACTATAAATTCAGCGCAACAGGCAGCTAATACACTATCTGGTACCGTGGACGTGAGAATTGTCGATACCCAACAGGTATCAATGACTGTCGGGCTCTCAGCTGTTGGTGCCGCTCAAGCAGCCCAAGAAGGCAAATCTGCAGAAGAATGCATAGCTATAGCGGAATCAGTAGCCAAAAGAAGTAACTTTTTTGCTTTATTTGACACCCTTGAGTACTTAGAAAAAGGTGGAAGAATAGGTAAAGCCAGATCCTTAATCGGAGGCCTTCTAAAAATACGCCCCATACTAAGAGTAGAAGATGGTGAAATTGGTCAATTCAGCAAAGCCAGATCAAGAAATATGGGCATGCTGAAATTAGAGCAAGCCGTGAGGGAACTTGGGAAGTTGGATGATATCGCTATAGTTTACAGCACTGATGGAAGTGATGCAGAAAAATTAGCAGCTACAGTCAAAGAATTACTACCTGATGGCAAATCCCCTTTCTTGACCAGAGTCGGCCCAGTTATTGGAACTCATGCGGGTCCAAATCTGGTTGCTATTGCGGCCATCACGTCAGATTCCTGATAAATTGACTAAAAATTTCAGACTAGAGCTATCTACCGAAACATAAAATATTGTACGATTGGGCTACTTCCAATATAAAGGCTTATGTATAAAGATAGATTAGGAGTAATTTATGACAACATCAGCAGAGTGGAAAATAAGCGGCGATTATTTTGAAAATTGTAATTGCGACTATGTTTGCCCGTGCATACTTACCAATATGGCTGCAGAACCCACACATGGTACTTGCAAGGCAGGATTGGCAATGTCCATCAATGATGGCCATTTCGGCAATGTGTCATTAAATGGCGTGAAATTTATGGTAATGATCCTCACCGAGGGCCCGATGGGCGACGGTAATTGGACTGTTGGTCTCATAATTGATGAATCAGCTAGTGACCAGCAAGTAGAAGCAATAGGGGCAATTTGCTCAGGTGATGCTGGGGGACCGATGGAAATGGCATCAGCTTTGGTTGGAAATTTTGCAGGGATAGAAAGAGCAAAAATAAATGTGGACCATGCCAGTATGTCATTCACGGTTACTGCAGGAGAATTGGCTGCCATAGGCGCTGAAATGACGCCTTCTATGGTTGATGCCGAACAACCTCTATATATAGATAATGCAGGGCATCCCGCAAATACAAGACTCGCCATGGGTACAGCCACAAATACCTCTTTTGATGTTTTCGGCATCACTTGGGATAGTAGTAACGGTGGTAATAACGGACATATGGCACCATTTGACTGGAACGGTACCGCCTAATCCTCAAAAATAATGAGTCAAAAATTTTCTTCTAAAAGCCCGACCCTCGCTGCAATCAAGAGAGATAGATTCATCATAGTTGGGGGAGTAGCCGTAATCACGACCCTAGCTTGGATATGGCTTGCAAATATGGCTCTCGATATGCCTTCTGGGAATATGATGAGCATGGCCTCAATGGACCCATGGGCATCAAGCGAACTGTATTCGATGCTAGTGATGTGGGTAATTATGATGGTCGGAATGATGTTACCAAGCGCGACTCCGATGATATTAATTTACACTCGTGCCGTACAGAAAAAAAACAGTGGGACAGATGCAAAAATATTATCCGCGATTTTCATAACAGGATACCTACTCATATGGACTCTTTTTAGTGTAGGTGCAACACTTTTACAGGCGGGACTCCAAGATTTTAATCTAATATCTGCCATGCTGGAATCAAATAGTGATTCCCTAGCGGGCATCCTCTTCGTAATGGCTGGACTCTACCAAATAACTCCCCTAAAGCGAGCATGCTTGAATGGATGCAGATCACCATTGAACTTCATATTAAATAGTTGGAGGCCCGGTAGAACAGGTGGATTACTGATGGGATTGGAACATGGTTTACTTTGCGTAGGCTGCTGCTGGATGATGATGTTATTGCTCTTTGCTATTGGCGTCATGAACCTTTTTTGGGTGGCATCACTGGCAGTACTTGTGCTGATAGAAAAAGCCTTCCCGAGGGGAGAATGGACTGCTCGGATAGGCGGCATTTCCATGTTGTGCGCCGGCGTATATTTTTTATCTCGTTTAGTTTGAATTTATCGAACCCTTAGTGAGCACATTTAGTTATCAAAATATATAGAAATGCTCATGATATGTGCTTTGGAGGAGAAATTTATAATAACCTAAGGTTATACTGTTGGTTCTTAAATGATTGATGTTGTGAATCATAGGAGGTTAATGCATGAGCCTTAGAGGAAGAGGAGCTATCGTTGGAATCGGTGAGGTGCCAACTCGCCGTATCTATGAAGGAAGAAGCATGTACGGCCTGTGTGCGGAAGCTGCCGGCATGGCAATAGCAGATGCAGGCATAACAAAAGATGATATTGACGGGTTAGTAACAGATGGGGTTGCACTTCCTCCTGCCATAGCTGAATATCTCGACATCAAACCCAATTTTGCAACAGGGGTTTCCATGCAAGGCGCCAGTGGCGCCACAGCTACCATGGTAGCAACATCCGCCGTCAGCAGTGGTATATGCAATACCGTACTCGTGGTAATGGGGAATTCCCGACAAGATGCTGAAAGAGCGGGACGTCCAGCAGGTCGAGGAGCAGCCGGCCCAAGTGTGAGGTCAGAATGGGAAGAGCCTCATGGTATGGCCCCCGGGGCCAATACGGGATATGGCCTTATGTATCGAAGACATATACACGAATATGGCACTACAGAAGACCAACTGGCCAAAATGGCTGCAGATCAGAGGTTTAACGCTTTAGAAAACGAAAACGCAGTCTTCAACGGACAGCCCATAAGCAAAGAAGACGTTCTGAATTCAAGATACATAAACGAGCCATTAAAATTGCTCGAATCAGTCATGCCCTGTGATGGTGCCGCAGCTCTAATTATTACTACGCCAGAGCGAGCAAAAAACATGAAGAACAAACCCGCATACGTACTTGGGGTAGGGCTGAAACAAGGCGAAGCTAATATTTGGCAAAGAGATAAGTTCACGGAAACACCGGCGGTTGACTCTGTTCGAAGAGCCTTGGAAATGTCTGGCTATACTCCTAGCGATATAGAATTCGCAGAATTTTATGACTGCTACACCATCTTGGCTGCAATGTGCATAGAAGATGCTGGGTTGGTAGAGAAAGGAGAAATTGGCCCTTTTTACGAAGAGACGGACACCACATACAAAGGCGATTTCCCTATAAATACTGATGGAGGCCAGCTTTCAGGTGGACAACCTGGATTAGCGGGAGGGTTTAGACACGTTATCGAAGGCGCACGGCAAATAATGGGCAAGGCTGGGTCCCGTCAGGTGGAAAAAAGCGACCTGTGCCTGGTCAACGGTTGAGGGGGCACTGCGAGCGAAATGTGCTCGTTAGTTCTCGGGTCCGAGAACACACTCTAAATCACAAAATACAAATATTGAGGTTTTAAGATGACTTCAGCATATGACAAACCTGTACCTATTCCTGCAAACGAAGATTTAACTAGGCCTTTTTGGGAAGCCGCTAAACGCAGGGAATTGATCATTCCATATTGTAATTCATGCTCCAACCTATTTTTTTACCCAAGGGAAGTGTGCCCGAACTGCTTTTCCAAAGATTTAGCTTGGAAAACAATGTCTGGTAAGGGTAGCGTGTATACATACACCCACGTGAGACAGTCAGTACACCCATCGTTTCAGTCAGCAAATGGTCACATTTACGCGATAATAGAGTTAGCTGAAGGACCAAGGATGCCGTCCGGAATAGTCGGCTGTGAACCTGAAGAAGTATATGTAGATATGCCCGTGTCCGTGGTTTTTGAGGACATAACCGAAGAGTCTACACTGGTCCAATTCCAAAAATCATAACAAGCAAGGAATATGGAGCGGAAGACGGGATTCGAACCCGCGACCTTCTCCTTGGCAAGGAGATGCTCTACCACTGAGCCACTTCCGCT
>RQOP01000053.1 GCA_008373095.1 SAR202 cluster bacterium
GCCTGGATCTTTTTTTTGTGGAAGTTCCCGCGGTACATGCTGGGTTCCTGAAAATAAATAACTTCTGGTATTCTTGGGGAAATCTAGGTCGTGGGTGCCCTCCAAATTGATATGGCTTAGCGAAGCATCGCCTCTCCAATATTCTGCGGAAGTGTTAGTGTATATAACCTTCGGTAACCCTCCAAGAATTTTCTGAGTATCCTGAAGTCCTTCTGATTTCCTCCCGTAAGGATCTTTCGTAGGCTTATCGGAAAACGGGTACAGATGGCCAAATCCTGGGGAAGACTGTTGGGATGGTTGGGCGAATCTGTGATTGAAATCACCACGTCTTCCGCCGGCAACATGAGGAATAAGTCCGTCGTATACCTGGCGTTCGTTCTCATCCAAATTCATACCCGCATATAGATAATGCCTTAGAAGTCTCCCTGTTTGGGAAATCCCGTAAGCATATGCATGAGTGGGCGGATTTTTAATCGGAGTGTCTACACCGCCATATTTAATCCAAGACCCAATATCTCTAACAGACATCAGGGTCGACCCGGCGACAACCGGATTTAGAGCTTCATACACAACACTGTATATTTTGCCCGGATGAAACCCGGATTTCATGTAAACGTGTTCAGGATCCGGTACAACCGCCCCATTTTGTTCTTTAGCAAATTGCCATTCGCTACGAGGTATTTCATTTTGAGGGCCGTCTTCCCAATCCTTTACATACATATATGCATTTGAATTATCTGTAGAATTGGCCAAATATGGCTTGTGAACTCTGTTGGCAAGAAGTGAACTTTTAATGTGTTCATTTGGTCGAATCTCGACTAAATTACTGCCGCTTACTGGCTTCCCATCGATTTCCAGAATTGGAGGGTCCATCCCCAAAAGAGAATCGCTACGATATACATCATATTGCCAACCAATCGATACCACTGAGTACCCATTCTTGAAGAGAAAGCCGTCCCCGGGATCAATGTGGGAAGAAGCTGTGAGATTAGGAGATGACATATTAAAATCAGGTATCGCTCTCTTCCTACCCCTATTGACAACATCAACCAATAGACGTGAAGCCTGAGTTTTTATAGGAGTTAATAAAACAAAATCTGAACTAAAATTCACCAACCCTTCGTCCCCTACCGGCGCATGTTGCAAATCGACTATCCTCGAGTTCGCTGAATTTTCAGGATCAACACCAAAAAAAACCACCCCATCTATTCGTTCATAAACCCCGAATTCTCCCCAACTTGTACCTGAATCAAATTCAGATTGATTTTTGATTTCAACTCCTATTACGGCCAAATCACTTTCTCCTACCCACTTTTCACAAACCAATCATTTAATAAAAATCTCGACACATATCATCTTAAATACCTCTTAAGACCAAAAGACATCTTGCCTCGATGGATTAGCCCCCAAATTAGGTCTCCACGGATAAGCATCATTCCTCCAGGGATTGGCTTGAAGCCAATCTTCATCCATAGCTACTCCTAGGCCATTACCTGTAGGTACACCAAAATAGCCGTCCTTTTGTACAGGGAAATCACCAGTGGTAGCATCCTGAAACCATGGGTGTATACCTCCTTCCTGTATCAAGAAATTTGGGGTTGAAGCATCCAAATGAAGTGCCGCTATCGTACAAAAAGGTCCATAGGGATTATGAGGTTGAAATCCGACATAATACGCCTCAGCCATAGCCGCTATCTTCTTTAGTTCAAGTATCCCTCCTGCTTGAACAACATCAGGCTGTATAAGATCCACAGCTTGCAAAGGCAAAAGGTCTGCAAAATCAAATTTAGTTAAGAGCCTTTCCCCTGTAGCTATAGGAATATTTACGTTATCAGACACTTTCTTAAGAGCTTCCAAGTTTTGTGGTGGAACGGGTTCTTCATAAAAGAAAGGCCTGAATTCTTCCAGTCTATTAGCGACACGAATTGCGTCAGAGGGAGCCAATCTACCATGAACCTCAACAAAAAGTTCTACTTCGTCTCCAACTGCGTCTCTAACAGCTCGCATTTTTGCTACTGCCAAATCTTCTGACGCTTTATCAATAAAGATCCCCCTATGTTCAAAGGGATCTCCCTTCAGGGCAGTAAGCCCTTGTTCAACATGAAACATAGCATTATCAACAGCTGCTTCAGGGGTCAAGCCGTCCCATCTCCCATAAGTCCATATTTTATCCCTGATCTTTCCACCTAAAAGCTCATAAACTGGTACTCCAAGAGCTTGACCTTTTATATCCCAAAGAGCTATTTCGATACCACTGATCGCTGACATTTGGACGATTCCACCCCTTACATGAAAATGGTGATAAAGGGTCTGCCAAAGTTTCTCAATCTCCATAGGATTCTGGCCTGTAATGACTTCACCAAATTCATCTACCATAGTGGCTACACTTAAAGGCCCACATGTTGCCTCCCCCCATCCCGTTAACCCATCATCAGTTTCGATTTTTACAAAAACATAATTTCTGGCAACAGATACTCCAACCCTAGTAGTCGTATGTGAAGCTGGTACAGCTTTTACAGATGTGATTTTCATTCTAGCCTCCTATTCCAATCGGTCCAACAAAGAGATAAAAAAAGGGAGGAAACAAAATGTCTCCCCCCTCATATTAATAACGGCAGAATAATTAGTCGTTATTCATTACGACCTTGATAATGTCATCCTCATATTTCTCATACTGATCATAGGCATCATTAACATCGGAGAAACTAGACTCATGGGTTTTCATTTCTCCGGGGTTCCACCAGCCCCTGTCTTTTAATTCAATCATTCTTTCAATATGCCCTACGGGATCTCCACTTCCGGCACCAGAAGTGGGAATAATTGTAGGAGCATTTTTAAGGAAATTTGCTGTGTCGATTTCTGTCATCTTGCCTCTGGGTCCTTCTTGGATACCAAAGATAATTACTTTGCCATGCTTAGTGGCACCTCTAATGGCTGCATTCAAGCCGTCAGGAAACCCTGATGCTTCAACCGAGATATCAGCAAGTTTCCCATCTGTGATTTCAGCAAGAGCCTCATCTACGTCGTCTTTATCAGGATTGATCGTATGTGTAGCCCCAAATTTCTTGCCCCAATCAAGTCTGTAGTCCAAAGGATCGACAGCAATAACTCTCCTTGCGCCAGCCCTAGCAACAATGGCCGTAAAGGACAAACCAATACTTCCCTGACCCATTACAACAACATCTTTCCCTAAAATAGTTCCCATCTGTTGGCAGGAATATAGAACTGTTCCTGATGGTTGACAAAGAATCCACTCTCCCAAATCCCCGTGATCAGGTACAAGAGCCATTCTTCCCTCATCACCAGGATAATATTCAACAAGACCGCCTGGGCCATCCTGACTAGGTAATACTATTACTCTCTGACCAACTTTGAATTTATCAGATTTACTTTCCACAATAGTGCCAGCACACTCATGGCATGCACCGCCATGTCGCATAGGATATTCTTCTTCAGGCATTACAGGTCCATAAGCATGTCTGATATCACTACCGCAGACAGACCATCTCTCTAATTTTATTAGGCATTGCCCTTCTCCAATACTCGGTGTCTCAATATCTTCAATTTCTATTTTCTTTGGACTTGTTATTCGTGCTGCAAACATTAGATAAATTCTCCCATTACCTGATCCCATTTCAGACCATAAAATTTGTTTACGGAAATTTAGAGCACATTCTATTGATATCAAGTACATTTACGCAACAATAGTTAATATCAAACATCAGGTGAGCTTCGATATTTCATTAGAATTCTGCAAATTTATATTATTGGAGTGACAAATACTATGGACACAATATCGCCCGTGGCTGTTGATCAAATGTCCATCACAGTGTTGATGGACAACCACGTTAGCAGCATATTAAGCAACACTGGTCCCGTCACCAGACCTTCAACAAAACAAGAAATTTCAGCGCCGCTAACCGAAGATGGTTACATTAAATCCCAACTTAGGGCAGAACATGGATTTTCAGCTTGGGTGACAATTAAGACCGGAGAAGTTGATCATTCCATACTCTTTGATGCTGGAGTATCGCCCACTGGGGTTTCAGAGAACATGCGAATACTAGATTTATCTCCTAAAGATGCAGAGGCAATAGTGTTTAGCCATGGTCATTTTGATCACACGGTAGGGATAGACGGGATTCTGAATGATTTAGGGGCCAATAACATCCCAATCATCATTCACCCTGAATTTTGGAACAAAAGAAGGATTGTTCTTCCGGGAAGAACTCCTCGAAGTCTACCCACCGTTAGCAAATCTGCCCTGCGACAGCAGGGAATGGAAATTATAGAAGAATCTCGCCTTCCGTCCTTTTTGCTAGATAATTCTTTGTTGGTGACAGGGGAAGTGGACCGGCTAACAGATTATGAAAAAGGATTGAAAGGGCAGGAGGTATTTGTAGAGGATTCTTGGCAACCAGACCCCTTGACTTTAGATGACCAGGGTTTAATAGCGAAAGTTAAAGACAAAGGCCTAGTAATAATGACCGGATGTGGACATGCTGGGATTGTCAATATATGTAATTACGCAAAAAAATTAACAGGCGAAAATAAAATCCACGCAATCATCGGAGGATTTCATTTACCAGACACCTTGGACCCAATAGTGATCGAAAGCACTGTGAATGACATTAAAAATCTAAACCCTGACTGGTTAATACCTGCGCACTGTACCGGTCAGAGAGCAATCATGTCGTTAATGAAAGATCACTCAAATTCAATGATCCAAAATAGTGTTGGTAGCCAATACAAATTTGGTATTTCTTAAGGCTAAGACTCAGGTTTAAACATCTCAGTGACACTGTCAGGACGTGTAAGTGATATGTGTGAAAAATCATGACCGTCTGCAGCACCATGCCAATGCTTTTCACCAGCAGGAATAAAGGCAGTATCGCCAGTTTCCATTTGTACCTCTTCAGACTCATTGGCCACTATCCCCACACCTTTGGTGGCAAACAAAATTTGATCACTTGTATGCGTGTGAAAATGATTCTTTGACCCATCATAAAAGGAAACGATTCCAAAATTGTAATCTTCCTGTTCAGTCTTTCCTACTAGGGGCTGTCTAGTGACTCTGCCACCATAAAAAAGAGGAGCATCTCCTGCCTCTTCCGGATCTACGTCTTGTTGTCGTGTTACATACATAAATATTTCTCCTTACATACGATTATTTTCTAATAATAGCGTTTTATTCCCTAGATATATGACTGAATCCTGCGTACGATTTTAAAACTTCAGGTACTTCTATTGAACCGTCAGCAGTCTGATAATTTTCAAGAATAGCTATCATCACTCGAGGCACCGCAAGCCCTGATCCATTCAAAGTGTGCAACAATCTTGGCCTAGATTCCCTAGAATCTTTATACCGAATCGCTGCTCTGCGGGATTGGAAATCGGTACAATTCGAACAAGAAGAGACTTCTAGCCATTCTTGTGTTCCGGCCCCCCACATTTCGACATCATAGCTTTTAGCAGCTGCAAACCCCAAATCGCCCGTGCATAGCTCAAGAACTCTATGTGGGATGTTTAGTTCAACGCAAACTTGTTCTGCGTCTTTCAACAGTGACTCAAGCTCTTCAAAGGAACTGTTAGGTTCCACGAATTTGTACATTTCAACCTTGTCGAACTGATGTACTCTTTTTATTCCTCTAGTATCTCTCCCTGCTGAAAATTTCTCTCTTCTCCAGCATGGCGTGTGCGAGACAAATTTAAGAGGCAAGGTTTCGCCATCTAAGATCTCATCCCTAAACATGCCAGTCACTGGGGCCTCAGCTGTGGGTACCATAAAAAGATCATCCTCTTCATCGTGGTACATATTCTCCTCAAAATGTGGAAGATGACTGGAAGCCGTCACTGTATCCCTATTTACCAAATAGGGGAGGTAAAGTTCTTTATACCCATGTTCCTCCGTGTGAAAATCTAGCATCCAAGAGATTAAAGCCCTCTGAAGTCGAGCCCCTTTTCCTTTGAGCAAATAGAATCGGGATTGAGCTAATTTGACTCCTCTTTGAAAGTCAATGATGCCCAGATTTTCACCTATTTCCCAATGAGGTTTTGGCTCAAAATCAAAGCTGGGTAGCTCTCCTACAGACCTTACTACGATATTAGCGCTTTCATCAGCACCATCTGGCGCTGATTCACTGGGAATATTCGGCACATCAAGCATGATGTGATGTAGTCGATCGCTAATTTCATTTTCTTCCCCCTCCAAATCCTTAATTCGCGCCCCTACTTGCCTCATTTCTGCTATTAATTCGGGCGGCTTCTCCTTGGAACTGCCGATTTCCTTCGACACCGCATTTCGCCTTGCCCTTAGAGAATCCATTTCACTTATTGCCGTTCTACGCCTCTGGTCCAGATCAATTATCTCAGTTAGAGGAACTTCTTTTCCTCTCCTTTTGAACGACTCTTTAACAAACTCAGGCTTTTCCCTAATCAGTTCTATATCTATCAAATAATTCGACTCCCAATACAACTGACAAGAATTCTATTTGATTCGACCAAATTCATCCATGTTTTTGAGCAAAATAAGTATCAATTGTAAAAAGCAATAAATTACGGTAATTCCTTTGGACAATATATAAGAGATTCGAGTAAACAAAGAAATATTGGGATGGTAGCTATATAATTGCTTTCGGATCTCCTTTGTAGTAGCTGTAATTTGCGGCTTTTTGAGTTCCAATATGAATTAATAAGCATTTGCGAGTATCTATTGGCAGTTGATTATTCTCTTTTAGAAACTGGAAGCAAGGTATCAGATCAAAAATATACCCTTACCCATGAAGAGGTAGACCTGTATCTCCACGCCGTTCAAGATGACTCAGAGAGACATCTTGATAGCTCAGGAACAGAATTAGCACCTCCAATGGCTCTGGCAGCATTGAGTCTTAGAGGTGTAGTAATAGACCTACAAATACCTGGGGGCACATTGCATGTCGGCCAAGAAATGGAATTTAAAGATGCTGTTCGGGTGGGTGAAAATTTGAGATGTATCGCATCACTTGCCTCCAATAACATCAGAGGTGATTGGAGATTTATGGTTGTGAATCTTTCGGTGTTGAGATCTTCAGGGGATCAGGTGATGGAAGGTAAAAGTACAATAATGTTACCTGCAGAAAATAAAATCGAATGAAAAATCTGCAAGTTGGCGACGAACTGGTACCGATCAGTAAACTCATAACTATGAAACAAATCCTTATGTATGCAGACGCTTCCGGAGATTACAATCCAATACATATTGATGAAGAGTTCGCCAAAAATTCACAGTTTGGCAAAAATATCGGTCATGGCATGATGGTAGCGGCCACTATCTCAGAGTTGATGGTTAGAAATTTTGCTGACGCCTGGTATAAAACAGGTAAAATGAAAATGAGATTCAAATCCCCCGTATACCCAGAGGACAAAATTCAAACTTCCGGTAGCATCAAAAAGTCTGAAAATGTAGAGACAGGAACTCAAATAACCTGTTCAGTCCAAATAGTCCGGCAAGATGGGGACACCATCATCTCTGGCGAAACCTCAGTGACATTACAAAACCCATAATTGCCCCATAAATTAGGAGTCGAACTTTGCCTAACACTGAATTATTAAAGGTGTCTATCGATGCCATGGGGGGAGACAACGCACCCGCCATACCCGTAGAAGGAGCCATCCAAGCGGCCAAAAACGGTTTAGCAGAGGTTTTTATCGTCGGAGATAAAGAACCAGTAGAGAAAGAACTAGCAAAACACGATACAAAAAATCTCCCTATCCATTTTGTAGCTTCAGAAGGAAAGATAGAAGATGATGAGGCTCCAGCACTAGCTTTGAGACAAAAACCTACTGCATCCATCCTAGTAGCAACCAATTTAGTAAAAACTGGAACCACAAATGCCGTTATATCCATGGGGTCCACCGGCGGCACTATGGCAGCAGCAGTAGTTCTATTAGGAACCATAAAGGGTATAGAAAGGCCAGCAATTGGGGGGCCAATAATAGGCGCTGCTCCGAAAGGCCAGCAATTGGAGGGCCAATAATAGGCGCTGCTCCAAACCAAACCATTCTGGATCTGGGTTCTAATCTTGACTGCAAAGCTTCTCAGTTATTGGGGTTTGGAGTATTAGGGTCTGTTTTTAGCAAATTACTTATTGGTGTTGAAAACCCGAAATTAGGTTTGCTTAGCGTAGGAAGTGAAGAGGGAAAAGGAAACATACAATCAAAAGAGGCAAGTGCCTTGTTTAGAAAAAGTGGTTTGAATTTCATAGGAAACGTTGAAGGTAATGATTTGGTTACGGGAAAGGCTGATGTTGTTGTATGTGACGGATTTGTTGGTAATGTAGTTTTGAAGCTAGTAGAAGGCCTTGGTAGGGGTCTCGCCGCTCAATTAAAAACAGCTCTGAACGGAAAACTACCAGAGAAACAGCTTGATGCCCTAATGCAGGATCTTTACAAGAATAACAACGTAGTAGATGCGAGAGGAGGCGGGCCAGTTTTTGGTGTTAATGGGGTGAGTATAATCGGACATGGCAGCGCTTCTTCAGGCACCATAGAAAGGGCAGTAGGTTTAGCTAAAATGTGCGTGGATACAAATCTGATTCAAGAAATGAACAAAGAAGTTTCCGCTGTGATGTCCACCGTGGATGATTAACCGAGAGCATAAAAAATAAATTTACGGGAGAAAAAGTGACTGAACTGAAAGGAAAGGTAGCGTTAGTTACAGGAGCAGCAAAAGGAATTGGAAAAGCTGCAGCAGCAAAATTGGCTGAGGAAGGCGTGAACATCGCAGTAAATTACAACTCTTCCAAACAAGAAGCTGAAGAGACTGTCAAATATCTAAAAGACTTGGGAATAGATTCGATTTCATGCCAAGCAGATGTTGGAAACCTAGATCAAGTAACAAAAATGGTGGATGTTGTCACTGATCACTTCGGACAAATTGATATTCTCGTAAATAACGCTGGGATTATAGACGACGGTCTTCTCCTTCGAATGTCGGACGAAGCCTGGGCTCGGGTGATAAATACAAATTTGAACGGCACTTTTTACTGCAGTCGTGCCGTGCTACGAACAATGGTGAGGTCCAGATGGGGAAGAATAATCAATATCGGTTCTGTGGTCGGTCTTAGGGGAAACATAGGCCAGACCAATTACACAGCTTCAAAAGCAGCAATAAACGGTTTTACATTCGCTCTTGCCAAGGAAGTTGCTACCCGAAACATAACTGTGAATACCATAACGCCCGGATATATACATACCGATACTGTTGACGTTCTATCAGACAAGCAAAAAGACACAATTATGACTTGGATACCCATGGCTCGCTTTGGCGAAGTAGACGATATTGCTCACATGGTTGCATACCTTGCCAGTGAAAAAGCAAAATATATAACTGGACAAATAATCAGTGTGGACGGAGGTATGGCTATCTAGCAAACGAAGCCTAAATTTATCAATGGCTAATGCTCAAAATAAGGTGGCACTCATAACTGGTGGTTCAAGAGGTATAGGAAAATCTATAGCCTTGGAATTTGGCAACCTTGGCTATGACATAGTCTTCAATTATTTTCGAAATCACAATGCAGCTGAGAAAGCCCAACAAGAGATAGAAAATTTAGGCGTCAAGTGCTTAAAATTGCGTGCTCATTTAGCAGAACCAGACCAGATATCGAAAATGTTTCAATCAGTCGCCCAAGAATTCAACACAATGGACGTTTTGATAAATAACGCGGCCTCCGGGGTTCAGAGAAATGTCGACGAATTAACTCCAAAACATTGGGATTGGGCAATGAACATTAATGCTAGAGCACCATGGTTGTGTTCGATCGAAGCATCTAAATTAATGCCCAATGGCGGCTCCATTGTGAACATCACTTCAGAAGGTTCCAGAAAGGTCTTACCGTACTACCTATCAGTAGGGACATCTAAAGCGGCACTTGAGTCGCTCACCAGATATTTGGCGGTAGAATTCGCTGAAAAGGGCATTAACGTTAATGCTGTGTCGGGAGGTTATGTTCAAACTGATGCTTTAGAATCCTTCCCAAACAAAAAGGATATGGTGTCTGCTGTCAAAAATACTTTAGCAGGGAGAGTTATAACAGGATCAGACATAGCAAAAGTTACAGCCTTCTTGTGTAGCGAGGATGCAGAAATGATAAGGGGTCAAGTTATTGTGGTAGATGGTGGAGTTACTCTTCCTGCTCCTTTACCAACTACGGAATTTTAACTACTCAGCCAATATTTCTGTCACCACAATCTTTCGATCGCCGCAGTCCAGTTCTTTTTGAAGTTCTGCGTATGTGTTTCGAACAAACCCTAACCCAATTCCCTTTTCCGCCGAAGTTATAACTCCTATTGGCTTACCGTCACAAGTAATTTCCTTGCGCTCAAGATTTCCCTGCCACGCTAATTTAACAAGTTTTCTCTGCACCTTGTCATATGTGTTTAACCTAGCTACTACTTCCTGGCCAATATAGCATCCTTTGTTAAAGCTAATATGAGAAATCAAGCCTGCCTCAAGGGGATTAAAATCTTCTGTCAATTCAAATCCAAATACAGGTATACCAAGTTTCAACCTAAATTGATTGAATTCTTTAAGACTAAATTGATTAAACTTTTTACCTAAAAAATCACTGATTTTAGAACGTGCAGTTATAGGACCGATAATATCTATGCATGGGACGTTGGACATTTCCTCTCTTATTGCAATTACGGATTCACCTTCAATTTCACAATGCATAGAATCTCGTAGCAAAAGTTTCGATATACTCGGAAATAACTCATCCCATTCTTCACCTAACAACCGAAAATGACATGTTTCAGCAGAAATATCTTTTACTGAAACGTCCTCCATGATGGTATAAAACTCAATCCACTCAATGACTTTTTCCTTTGATTCTTTAGCCGTCGTTACCAAAACTCTGTCAGGAAGTCGGTTTACACCAAGTAGGTCGATTATTCGACCTTTATTTGTAGTCAGAACCGAACCCATCCCTGTGTACGGTTCGGTGAGATTTTCGAGTTTATTGGTGGACAATCTATCAAGGAGATCTAAGGAATCTTCCCCGTATAAATCTATCCTGCTGAAATAGGTTAAGAGATCTACAAAAACAGGCTTTTCATTCAAGTAATGACTTACCTACACACTAAACGAAGTACCACAGCCGCACGTAGTTTTGGCATTAGGGTTGTTGAATACAAACCCCTTTCCATTTAAACCACCAGAGTATTCGAGAACCGTGCCGGCTAAAAACACGTAAGACTTTTTATCAACAAAAAGCCGCACGCCGTTTTCGTCTATTACTTTATCTGTATCTCTAGGGCCATCATTCACTATTTCCAAAATGTAAGTTAATCCTGAGCATCCTCCACCCTTTACCCCAACCCGTAGGTCAGCTTCGGAGTTTCCTTCAGCAGCGGCAAATTCTTTTACGTGATGAGCTGCCTCTTCACTAATTACTATAGATAGTGGCGCCGGGCCTTGAGTAGTTGTCATTTAGACCTCCCAACATCTTCGTGCATCCTCGATACAATCTTGCGTATCAGGGATTTGCATAGTTTTCAAAACTGATCTACATCAATGATTTTATTAATATCGCAATGAGCAGTCAATATTAGCAAAGACAATGTCAACTCCAATTACTCTTGGTTCAAATCCCATTGGGAAGGGACCTATACCTAAGTAATCAAGATTTTATTATCTGATTTTCCAATCGAAACTCGTTTCGTATTTGAGAAAAGAAGTTCAACTGAAGATCAGGCAGCTTGACCTTTCTTGCTTTCTGCCCCGTCTCCAGTTACCAATGCTTCCGATTTTTTCTGTAATTCTAAATCCTGCATCAATCCGCACTGGATACATTCTTTAAAGTCTCCAAAAGTATCCCTACGGGTATGCATGTCCCCACGGCATTTTGGACAGGCTCTGTAATCAACCATTTTAATCCCCACCTTCTCTAGTACCAAATTTACTTTGGTTTTGATAATTTTTATCTATATATGTACATTTATTCCTCAAAGTCATTTATCCGCTTACCTAGTAATCTGTTTATCCGGCAAAACGGCCTAATGCAGCGAGGCCAAGGCGGAATTATAGTGATATAAATAAATATTTCAATAGGTGATATTTATATGTTTAATATCATGATTCATAATATTGATGCCTGCCGTGCCTATCTGCAGAGCAATTATTCACCCTGCATTCAGGAAATGTTTTAGATGAATGAAAAAAAATTCCTAAAATTAGGAGTGAAGGAACATTCTTCCGTACTCGTATATTCTCCTCCTGAAAATTTTTTGCAGGCCATCAGTAAGGTAAAACTGCCGTTCGGCTCCAAAATTTCATACAGCGCTGATGATTTATTTGATATAGCTTTGATATTTGTCCGAAACCAACTAGATGTGCTGGAATTAGCAGCTGCCGCAGTGGCCGTACTAAAAAATAACGGGAGCCTGTGGTTCGCATTCCCTTCAAAAGAATCTCAATTAGAAACTGACCTTTCAGAGTCTGAAGGGTGGGCGACCCTTGTTGATTCGGGTTGGACCAAAGGTGAATACTTTCATCTAGATATTGGCTGGACCACTATCAAATTCATTGAAACCTAGAGTCTAAGTTCATTAAGCGAGGGAGGTAATCTTGATTTACGACATGAGGATCTACGACTTGAAACCAGGGTCTGTTCCAGAATACATGAAGGCAGTGGAAGAAGTGGCCTTCAAAATTCGAAAGGATCAGGGTATAAAGCTTGCAGGCTGGTATTACACAGATGTGGGACCCCTTAACCGCATCGTTCACATATGGGGATACAGAGATTATACCCATTTCGAAGAATCTAGAGAGAAAGTCCGATCTGACCCAAGGTGGACAAAAGAGTATCTTCCCAGAGTGAAAAATCTGATTATCAGCCAGCAAGACATGATCGTAAAAGGGGCTGATTTTTTTCCCGAACCTGAATGATATCAAATCACTTTAACGTCCCGAATTTGTGCCTGTTTAGCTATTGCCTTTTCCGGTCCTGTTCGTTATAGTGGCGTGTACTTAATTTGTCGGGGTGCGCCTGAATTCAGGCGCTGTTTTCACGAGACTAAATAACGCTTCGTTGGAAACAACAAAGAACGAGATTACATAGGAGTTCAAGACATGGCTTCAGATAGCCGAATTGGCGACGTAGTATTAGAGGTAAAAGACCTTCAGACCTATTTCGTGACACGTTGGGGTGTCACTAAGGCTGTTGATGGAGTCAGTTTTAACTTAAGGAAAGGTGAAACACTGGGGATTGTCGGGGAATCCGGTTCAGGAAAATCAGTCACAGTTAGCTCTGTGATGAGACTCATTCCGTCGCCTCCAGGTCACATTGTAGGTGGTGAAATTCTCCTCGAAGGAGAAAATCTTCTTGACCTAGATGAAAGCGAGATGAATAAAGTTAGAGGGGACAAGATAGCCATGGTGCTACAGGACCCAATGACCGCCCTGAACCCCGTCTTTGACATCGAAGACCAGGTTGGCGAAGCATTAAAGATCCATGAAGGTCTCAAAGGACCTGGATTAAAAGAAACTGTTATTGACATGCTCTCAAAGGGACTGGATTAAAAGAAACTGTTATTGACATGCTGAGGAAGGTACGAATACCAGCTCCTGACACAAGAATGAAAGACTACCCTCACCAGCTTTCGGGCGGTATGAGGCAGCGCGTAGTTGGAGCAATTGGTATCTCTTGTAACCCCTCCGTGTTGATAGCTGACGAGCCAACAACTTCCCTTGATGCAACAATCCAAGCCCAATACCTGAACCTGCTAAGAGACCTGCAGGAGGATACAGGGGTCGGAATTATATTTATTACCCATGACTTTGGAATAGTTGCAAAGATGTGTGACCG
>RQOP01000054.1 GCA_008373095.1 SAR202 cluster bacterium
CCGCCGCAGGAGCCGCTGCAGGAGCCGCCGCCTCGTCGGCTGAGCATGCCATACTTAGGGAGAGAGACCCTAAAAGCATGAAAATAGTAGCTATTAAAAGCCCGGTGGATCTCTTATTTTGCGACATTGACGCAGTAAACATATAAATTTCCTTCCATTTGTCTCTATTAAATGAGACTTAGTATCAATAAGTCATTATATTCTATGTAACGTTTATATTCGGTGTCAACCATAATTACGGGAGAAAGCCTTTTTGAAATCTTAGGATATTTTTAAGATAGTGAGATATTCTTTAATGGGGATAAAATTGAAACGAAGGACGAAAATGAAATATCAATTGCCTGAGACCGAATCTGGTAAAGATGTGTGGCAATTAGCTAGAGAAATATCTCTGTCCGCCGGTGAAATATTACTTGATTGGTGGCCGAAAGCCAAAGAGATATCTGATCAAGGACAGAATGATATTGTCACCAATGTAGATCGAGAATGTGAGGCTCATATCAGATCTGCCATTCAAGCTAATTTTCCGGAGCACGGCATTTTTGGAGAAGAAGAGAAAGGAGATGATCCGACAACAGGATGGACATGGATCATTGACCCTATAGATGGGACTCAAAATTATGCCTGGGGAATTCCCTGCTTCTCTACCGTAATTGCAATTGCAAAAGATGGCGAGGTTGTAGCAGGAGTTAATTTTGATCCAATGAATAATGAAATGTTTCACGCTGCTAGAGGGAAAGGGGCTTTTCTCAACGAAGAAAAGATACAAGTTAGCGATATCTCAAAGTTTGAGGATGTAATTTTGGTCACAGACCCAGCTTACGGACCTGCTTCGGGGACAACAGATACTTTGCAAATGTTGAGAAAAATTTGGCCATCCTTAAAGACCGCAAGAATGATTGGTTCATCTGCTTTATCGATTTCTTATGTAGCAGCTGGAAGGATGGATATTTTCGTCCACCATCGTCTTCAACCTTATGATCAAGCAGCGGGAATGATATTGATGGAGGAAGCGGGCGGCCTGATGACAGATAGGCAAGGAAACCGAGCTGAACTTTACTCTGATGGAGTAATAGCTTCGTCATCAACGATCCACCAGGAGTTTATGGAGAGAACTAAGCACTTACAGTGGAGAAAACCGTCAAGTAGAGCCCTTAATCCAAGGGAAAGGTAAAACCAAATATGAACAAGACTATTACTTTGTTATTAATAGTGTTATTGATTGTTGCTGCCTGCGGGACAAAGAGCAGCACCGGTCAATTGAACATAGCGGAAAACTCCGACCCGAGCATTGATGCACAGGAAAAATCTGTTCAACAGGAAAAAATAGAGAACAAATCTCTGACCTTACCTCTTGCCGCCAGTACATCAACGCCTACAGAGATTGAAGCTACTGCCCAGCCACCAGCGATCATTGATGCTGAAACCCCATCAGTACCTGATGTGGATTTAATATCGGTTTCTCAGGCTGGGGACAACATGACTACCGTTGAAGCTGTTCGTGCATTAGGTCCTTCGGTGGTTCAAATATCAACCGACACAGTCGCCATTAGTTTGTACAATCGAATTGTTCCACAAACTGGCGTAGGGTCTGGGATAATAATTGATAAAGTAGGAAATATACTCACCAATAATCATGTGGTGGAAGGTGCAGATCTTGTGACAGTTACCTTAAATGATGGTCGTTCATATCCTGCAACCTTAGTCGGAAGCGACAATATCACGGATTTGGCCGTTATTAAAATATCTGCGGCTAAATTAACCCCAGCAAAATTTGGGATATCTGCTGAATTACAGGTTGGTGAGGATGTTATTGCTGTAGGGCACGCACTTGGCTTAAAAGGGGGACCTACCGTGAGCAAGGGGGTAGTTAGTGCCCTGGAGCGTACGATCCAAACTGATGCTCAAAAGGCCATGGTTGATCTTATACAAACGGATGCTTCAATTAACCCTGGCAATAGCGGCGGCCCTCTCGCGAATAGTAAGGGAGAGGTAATAGGTATCAATACTGCGATCATTGATGATAGTAATGGGATTGGGTTTGCTATAAATATTGACGATGCCCATGTTGTTGTTGATCAAATTCTCACCTCAGGGAATGTGCTACGAGGATTTTTGGGCATTACTCCGTTCAATGTGACTGATTCAATAAGAGAACAAATAAATTTACCAGTCGCAGATGGGGTTATCATCGCTGGTGTGGTCAGTGGCTTCCCTGCTGAAAACTCAGGACTCCAACCTGAAGATGTAATTGTTATGTTGAATAAGGTTTCAATTGAGAATGCAGGAGATCTTTCAAAGTTTCTTTTGAATAATCCTCCAGGATCTAAGGTTGAGGTTCGGTTTTATCGAAACGGTGAGCTTCGAAAAGTCGATATTGTTTTAGCTGACAAACCAGATTAGATGATTTTTAAAAAATAAATGACGATTTGTCATAGCTGTTTTCAAGGACTACTGCTCCGCTCTATATTGAGTGATAATTGAATGAAAGCTTTATTGAGGAATCACCATCTGTTGCGAAAAAATATGTTTCTAAAAATAATAGGACTTCTGAGTTTGCAGGTTGTATTTCTTAATACTGCTTGTTTCGCTTCAAATACAGACTTTATTTCTGCTGAAGAAAAAAAAGTAAATAGCCTGAATTCAGTTCTTATGTGCCCGGTTTGTCCTGGTGAATCCATAGATCAATCACAAAATGAAATTGCAACGAACATGAGAACAATTGTGAAAGATTTTGTGGCAGATGGAAAATCCGAGGAAGAAATAAAAGATTATTTCGTTGATAAGTACGGCCCTGTCATTTTGCTGGAACCAGCTACATCAGGAATAAGTATGTATGCTTGGATTGTACCTCCAGTTGCTTTGGGGTTCGCCATTATTGTTGTGATAGTTGCTATAAATGTGATGAGAAGAAGACAGAATGTTGCCGGCGCGCGCAATACCTATGGATTAACAGAGGAATCTATTTCAGAAAAAGAGAAAGAAAAGTATTTTTCTGTGATAGACCGAATATCTAATGAATGATTATGAGCTCAAATTTCCTGAAAATGGTGTTTTTTAGATGGTAGAACTTGGACAAATCGCGCTTATTCTTTCATTTATGATTGCCGGATATTCAAGTGTTGTAGGGTTTGCTGGCGGTATGTTGAACGGTAGGGATCTTGCTGCAAGCGCCCGGTGGGGATTTTATTCTATATGCCCGTTACTTTTATTGGCCACGGCTTCCCTAATATATGCTTTTGTCACAAATGATTTTTCGGTTAAATATGTTGCTGAAAATAGTAACCTTGCAATGCCTAAGGCTTATGCCTGGGTTGCTTTTTATTCAGGGAATGCAGGTTCTCTTTTATACATATCAGTCGCCTTCTCAATCATGGCAGCCATTGCAATAAGAATTGTAAACAGTAAGTTGCCATATACATCCCCTTATGCTTTGGGTGTAATGAGCATGGTTTTGTTGTTCTTTTTGGCAGTCATTTTGTTTTTGGCCAACCCCCTAGAGCGTCATCAAATTCCTCTTGAGGATGGCCAAGGAATGAATCCCCTGTTGATTCATTTTGGAATGTTTATACATCCACCATTTCAGATGCTAGGTCTAATTTCAGTGGCATTGCCGTTTTCTATTGCGATTGGTGCTTTATTGGCAGGGAGAGGAGGTCGCGATGAGTGGGTTGATCAAGGCAGGCTTTGGGGAATGCTCTCATGGTTATTGCTGACGACAGGATTACTACTAGGTGCATGGTGGGCTTACACAATATTGGGCTGGGGCGGATATTGGGCTTGGGATCCCGTTGAAAATTCAGCTTTGATGCCTTGGTTGGGGATGACAGCATTTGTGCATTCAATAATGGTACAAAAAAGACGCGGGATGTTTCGGATGTGGAATATGGTGTTGATTATTGTGAGTTTTGCCATGGCTCAGATGGGGATGTTTATCAACCGGGGTGGCCCTGTACCTTCTGTACATTCGTTTGCTGAATCTACAATGGGATGGATTTTTCTTGCAGTGATGGCAGCTACTTTGTTTATTTCTTTGTCTATTTTTATATTTAGATATGACACTTTGAAAAGCCGATCAGGATTGGATTCAATGATTTCTAGAGAATCTGCCTTCTTGGCTCAGAACGTGCTTTTTCTGCTTATTGCTTTCGTGACACTTTGGGGCACGATATTTCCCATATTTTCTGAAGCAGTAGACGACACAACTATGACAATAGGTCAACCATTTTTTAATAAAGTGAACGGGCCTCTAATGGTTTTGTTGGTTCTTTTGATGGGTATTGGCCCTGTCCTCCCGTGGAGAAAAGCTGGATGGAGTTCAATAAACAAAATGTTGCGGGCACCTTTTGTAGTGGCTTCTGTGGTGCTTGTATCAAGTTTGATAATCGGAATAAATCAATATTGGGTTCTTATTTCGTTTGTGGTGTGCAGCGTACCCGTTACTACAGTGCTTCAGGAATTGGTAAGAGGAACTAAATCAAGGCACTCCCGTGGGGAAAATTGGGGGTTTGCTTTTCTTTCTTTGTTGGGTGCCAATCGACCAAGATATGGTGGCTATATAGTTCATTTGAGTATAGTAATGCTCGCTATTGGTATAACGGCTTCCTCTTTTTATGATGTTCAAAAGGACGTTGTTATGAAACCTGGAGACTCTGAAATTTTGGGCAAATATACTTTCACTTACCTTGAAGTGTCAGAAAAATCATACCCAGATAGATTGGAGGAAACAGCCAAATTTGAAGTTTGGTCTGGCGATAAATATATTGGTTATATGTACCCGTATCGAGCTGTTTATCCTGAATTTCAAATAGCTGCCACAAGAGGGGCTATTCATAGCACGGTTCTTGAGGATTTTTATCTTGTTCCCTCAGAATTTATGGAGGATGGCGAGGCTGTATTTAGAGTGTTAATAAATCCTTTGGTTCTATGGATGTGGGCATCGGGGCCAGTGTTGGTATTGGGAACATTGGTTTCATTATCTCCAAATAGCAGAAAGCATAGGAAAAGAGTAAGGTTGCCTTCTATGGGCATGGATCAAAATCCGTTGGGAATGGCAAAATAAATGCTCGTCTTAGCCGCAGTTATTATAAGTGTGATTCCCGCAATTATTATTGGTTATCCAATAATAAAAAAAATTGCTTCGAATGCGTCTATTCCTGATGATGAATCTTCTCTTCATGCGGATTTAGAACGAAGGTGGGAATCGGCTTTGGAAGGTATCAGGCATGCCGAATTGGAGATGTCGGTTGGAAATGTTGATGAATCGGACTATCTGTGGTTGAAACAAGTACACATGGCTGAGGCAGCGATGGTTCTTAAAGCGTTGGAAATTTCAGTAGAAGATGAAAAATCTCTAATTGAGCAAATTTCAAAAGCTACAGATATGGAGTCGCCTATCCTTTCAAGCGAAAGTGGTCATAAAAAGGATGATTCGGATTGATAATACGAATCTTAGCCGTAATTAGCTTTGCCCTAGTTTTCTTTCTCCAATCTGATGTTTCATTTGCCGAAGAAATTGAGATAGATATAAAAGGTGAAGTAGTAAACCTCACCCAAGGGGTTGGTGTAGGAGAAATGGTTTCCGTAGCCTTGCATGTTAGCTCTCTAGATTCTCCTCGACAAACCCAACATACTTTTACCGATTCTAGTAGTAGCTTCCAATTTGAATCCGTGTTGTATAGCCCCGATAATTTGTATGGTTTGTCGACTATATACAAAGGTACCGTATATGTCGGTGACATAGTTATTGAGTCGGGATCTGCTAAATTCACCTCCCTATCCGTCTACGACACATCCACTGATGACGATATTATCTTTTTGTCAAAAGGCTCTTTTTCGATCACTGGCATTGATAGTTTGAACAGAAAAATTTCTGTCTTGGAATTGGCAACAGTATCCAATGACTCGAAATTAACTTATGTGCAAGGTTCGGGACCAATGGATTTAATCAGATTTGGTATACCTGAGGGGGCAACAAATTTTGTATTTGATACTTTAATTCCAGCTGCAGAGTATATACAGGTGGATAAGGGATTTGCTCTTATCGCCTCCCTTCCACCTGGAGATCATGAAATCATGTATAGCTACGATATCCCATACGCTGGCTCCCAATCGGAGATACTTAAAACCTGGAGGTATGGTGCTAAGAGTGCCAGTATTTTATTTCCAAAAGGCATGGTTAATTTAAATGCCGATTTTGAGACAGTGAACCAGGATACTATCGGTGAAAAGGTATACACAATTTTAGAATCCAGAAATATAAAAAGAGGTAGTGAAACGTCAATATCTTTGACTGACTTGCCGACACCAAAATTTCTGGATCGCATGTCTAATCAATTTGGGCAAATGCGCTATGAATATACCGGCCCCGTTGGATTACTGCTTGCATTGGTCGCTATTGGGACTTTGGGTATTTTTAGTACTGTGAGGTTGCGGAATCGTAGAACATCTTGGCTTGCAGGTTCCAGTGAAGCCCAAGTTATCTCTGATCAAATAACTGAGCTAGATAACCTGCATAGTGAAAACGATTTGGATGATCATTTATATAGGGATAGAAGAGATTATTTAGTGAAAAGGCTGAGGTTAATTTCCGAGGAAAGTGAGGGCAATTAAGACAGCTTTTCAAATAAAATTCGTGTATTGTTAGAAGACGCTTCCTTACTAAATAGTTCAACCGATACAGTAAAAATTGAGAGATAGTCTAGAAGAAACATGATTAGCACAATAATCCTTACTGGTTCATGTCCTAGGTGTGGTACTGGCACTTTAACTAATGACGAAGATATGTTTGGTGTAAGACTATTTTGTGTAATGTGCGGCCACAATAGGGACTTGGGAAAATTGCCGGTAAAGGTAAAGAACATCCGGGACTTGGTATTGGCAGTGTTGGAGAGTGATCGAATAGCTCTTCAAAAACAAAGGGCGGCAACCTATCCCCCCTCCGTGTACGGTTAAATCTGGTTTGTAAATTCTAGGTTAGAGGTTTGTAGGATCGGCCGGAATCTGTTTTTATAATTTTCCCAAATCCTGGTTTGGGAAAATGTCCCGATGCAATTAGGGCGTTTTCTTTTTCGATGAAGTCCATTAAAGATGACCGGGTTTTGGCAGATAGGGTTTTATCTCGGTCTGGACTTGGACTCCACGAAGATTGCTCTACCTGTGGAGGTATATGTGCGGCGTCTCCTATGATCACAGCTGTCTCTCCTTCAGATTCTAGTAACAGGCTAGTGTGTCCTGGAGTATGACCTGGGGTTGGGATTGTTGTAACCCCGTCGGTCAAAGATGTTTCCCCCTCAAATAGATCCAAATTTCCATTTGATAATAGAGGTTGCACCTGTTCCTTAATATATTGGAATGCTGGTTTATCTGCCATTCGATTAAACATTTCCCAGTCGGACTTAGCGACCATGTAGGTTGCATTGGGAAATGTTTGTTTCCAGACTCCGTTTTCTTTAGTCATATTTGTACCTACATGATCTAGATGTAGGTGGGTCAAAAAGACGATATCTATATCATCTGGCCTAAGCTCAAAGGCCTCTACTTCTGACAATAGTGTTTCCCGGACAGGTTGTTCGATATGATGGTCTAATTTTCCCAATCCGGTATCTACCAAAATGGTTTTTTCTCCACCCTTAATTACAAAAGAACCAATATTCATTTCAAATTCTGGAAGAGAATAAGATGGATATTGCTCCCATGCTTTCATGGTTAATTCTGGGAAAAATATGTCTCGCTGGAAAATCATATAACCATCTGACACTGAATAGATATCGAAATTTCCTACCTTAGTTGAATTTATGGGCATGTTTTACTCACCTTTCCGAAAATTCCAGGGTTGCATTTAATCCAAGTTGGCGAATGAAGATCCGACAAAGTGTTTGTGATTTGAATTTGGTTTGTCCCATCGGGGTTCATAGTATAAATATTTTTAGAACCTGAACGATCTGATGTAAAAGCTATTAAGTTACCGTCCGGAGACCAAGAGGGCTCCTCGTCCTGGTATTGATTATTGGTCAATCTTTTGAGTTCATTTCCGTCCTTTCGTATTATGAATATTTCAGAATTGTTATGTCGTAAGGAACTGAACACGATCCAATCACCATCGTGGGACCAATCAGGTTGATGGTCCATGGCTCTAGCAGAAGTCAATCTGAGAGGATTTCTTCCATCAACATTGGAAATAAAAATATCAATGTTGTGATCTCTGTAGGTGTTGTAAGTTATGCCTCTTTGAGTAATATCCCATTCCTTGACCTTTTCTATGGCCTGTCTGTCACTTAGGGGCCTCTCATTTGTATATATATCGGTATTACTAATTCGGTTGCTTGTAAACGCTAATAGATTGCCATTCGGAGATATGGAGGGTTCAAAATCCATGGATCTGAAATTTGTAATGTTTTTTTTCTGAACTGAGGAATAAATGTCCATATATTGTGAGCTTAGTGCGGAAAACAAATGTGTTGACCTGTTTAATGGAGTCGGGTTAAAAATAAATTGTCCGAATTCAGGATGTATATCCCATTGAAGATTAGAATGAATATGCCAGGTTCCTATAAGTCGGTCAGATGACTCATCTGATATGAAACTGAGGGCCTCACCGTTTGGAGAAGCATCAGGACTTATTCCATGAATATTTGGCAATAGAAGTGAGGGCTTTGGATTATCTGCTTCTGATATATAAAGATATTTTCCGTCATCGTAAACTAAATATAAATTTTCATAATTACAGCTTGTTAAACACACCGTAACGATCCATAGAAATATGATTGGTAGGCACCAACCAAAAGGGGTGTGAATTGATGGAAAAGAAAACTTAGCCATTGTGGTAACGAGGTACGATGTGCTGACCAAGCAAACGCATTTGCTCAAATGTCATTTCGGGGGGACAGGCTGATCTCAAAGTAAATTTGGTCGCCCCAGCTTCGATGTAATCGTCCAAAAGATTGATGAGAACATCTGGTGGTCCAAAGGCGGTTACATCTTTAATGTCCACATCTTCTCTTCGTACGATATTGTAGTTCTTAGCCAGGCTCTCACCCTCACTGCGGGTATCGGCAAAACAGAAGCTTATCAATGCTCCATAGTGGTCATCTTCAATGTGATTTCCAAAGGTAATCGCCCTCTCTTTAATCTTGGGTATGCTTGCAGACACTTCCTCTGCGGTCGCATACGAAACGAGCCAGCCATCACCTATTCTTGCTGTTCTGTTGATGGCAGGTTCGCTTCTTCCACCAAACCAAATTGGCGGTAATTCTTTTTGAACCGGTTTTGGTTCAATAGATACATTGCTGAGAGTAAAGTGATCTCCCTTGTATGTGATGTTGTTCCCTGACCAAAGGAGACGCATAATTTCAACGGCTTCTTCTGTTCTGCCTACACGTGACTTTTTATCAGAGCCACATGCTTCGTAATCATTTTCTGTTTCAGGTCCTAAGCCTACTGCTGGTAGGGATCTCCCGTTGGATATAAAATCCAGAGTTGCAATCTCTTTTGCCAATATGGTCGGGTTTCTTAACGGTAATGCAATTACACTGGTACCAAATTTTAATTTCTCTGTAACTGCAGAAACATACGACATTGCTACTATAGGTTCTAATGTGAATGATTCTGACACTATTCGATCGGTGAACCAAAGCGAATCTAAGTCTAGATTCTCCATTTCTGTGACATAGTCTCCCAGCTGAGTGGGGTCGTTTTCTGGAAACGGCCAACCTGACATAGCCATTCCGATTCTAACCTTGTCATATTGTTTATTCATGTACCTTTTTCCTTTACTAAACTTCTAGTATGTCGCAAAGTTCGTAAAAGTTCCCTGTTGTGATGTCGGGAACATAATCAGATTCGTCATATGGCAAATCGTACCGATTAATATAAGCACCTCTAAAGCCGCTATGCCGTGCTCCTAAAATGTCGAAGGAATGGGCCGCAACCATCATTATCTGTTGAGGCTCTAAAGATAACTTTTTTGCAGCAAACCTGTATACCGATGGATGGGGTTTAAATTGGCTAACAGTTTCAGCGGAGAGAATCTGATAGAAATCTATGCCGATTCTATTTTTAGCGAGATGCTCGAGATAATGTTGTTCGCCGTTAGACAGCATAACTAGTTTGTACTTTGTGGAGAGCCTCTTTAGTCCATCTATTGCATCTTGGAAAGGATTCAATAATTGATATGCTTCCATGAATTCGTCTAGTTGATTGTAGCTAAATTCAACTTTAAGGCTCCGCAGTGTGTACATTAAGGCTCTCCGTTTGACAGCTAAATAACCGCTATGCCCCAACATCAACATATTATCTTGGTATTGTTCTATTCTCTGTCTTAATCTCCACTGAGCCCATACGTCCTTTCCAGACAAGGATGTTGGGGTCTCACAATTTTTCAATAAAAGATCCAGAGGAGGGATTAAACTTCCTGCTAAATCAAGAACAGTTCCGAAAATATCAAATGTTAGGGTGTTAACTGAATCTAAATTGGTTGCTGGCATTCCGAACATCTCCTTAAGGGGCGTGAATTAAGGATATTTTAGCTTAGTATTCGAAAATGGAATGAAACCTAATTGAACATACCGAGGTTCAATCTTCGTTATATAACCAGAGCCTATATGCATACCAGGCTGACGTGAAAGCTGTAGATAAAAAGGTGCCCATGTATACAAAAGGAGCAACATCTGGCGAGGTGATTGAACTAGCCACTAATCTAACATTTCGCACTCCTTCGGGATCTGCCAATATAGAACCGAGATAACCTCCTAATATACCGCTTAAGGAGGCTACAAAAAATGTGAGTACATTGATGCTTATTTTTGCTTCAGGCTTAAGGAAACAAATGAAGGCAGCCAAGCCACAGCCAAAACCAACAGACAAGGATAAAACCCACATAGGGGGAATAATGGTCGGTGGGATGACCCAAAAGGTGCCGATCATGAACATCGTTCCAAACATAAATCCAAATATCGCGGCTAATCCCGCTCGGATGAAAAGAGCAAATATTCGCTCCATAATTTGATTCCTTGTATTAGCTTTTTATTGGCAAGCCTAATTCTTCAGTTAAAATTCCATATCAGTAAAGGACAGGGCAACTTGACGTTATTTCAGTCGTCAGATGCTACAGACATCACCTTCCCAATTCCCAAATCTGAAACCCTTTGCAGAATATTTTCGCGTCTCGCGCCTTCCAATGGCGGATTTGGGAGTCTACCACTTCCGCAATCTATACCTAGTCTCTCTGTTAGAACAGCTTTTGTTCCGCTGTGTACTCCAGCTTCTCTCATAATCTCTGTAAAAGATGAAGCTTTCTTTTGAGCTTCCATCGCCGCATTGATGTCTCCAGATTGCCATGATTTCCAAATATTTACCCATAGCTCTGGGGCCGCGGAAGGTGGACCATCTATGCATCCCACAGCACCTAGAGATAATGCAGGAACCATTAGCATACTACTGCCTATAAAGCAGCTTAAACCCATTTTCTCCCATTCCCTAACATTCGCGAAATTTATTGAAGAGTGTTTCAGGCCGGCTAGTTGAGGTACTCCTTCTTGGATTTTTTGCATCAATTCTGGAGTAATTTCCACTCCTGTTGATTGAGGGAGGTTGTAGACGTAAAAAGGTAAATCGGCTGCTGCTGCTACAGCCCTGTAATGGCTTACAATCGCTTCATCCGTTTGTCTATAAAAAAATGGAGGTACGCAGCAGATGGCTTCAGCACCTGCTTTGGCAGCATGCTCGGCCAATTTCACAGCTCTTTCAGTCGTTGGAGCCCCAACATGCATTATGTTGTTAATTCTTCCTCGGTTTTGATCTGAGGCAATTTCTGCGATTCGCATGTTTTCTTCATCAGAGAGCAGAACGCTTTCTCCATTTCCTCCGGCAACCCAGAAGCCCCCGACTCCTGCTTGGATATTGAATTCCATAACCTCTCTAAAGGCAGATTCATTGAGTGTTCCATCAGCAGACATTGGCGTCACGATTGCTGGGAAAATACCTTCATAAGCAGCCATTAGATTTCTCCTAAAAATTATCACGATTAAAAATGATCATATAAACATCGATTAGGATTCTAGCACGAGTAGAAAAATAGGACCTAAATAGAGGTCTTAAATTTGGAGAATTTAGGAAGGGCGGTCACCACTTATGGCGGGCGGTGATGAAATACTTACTTTTTATTGCGAAATAGATGATTGAAATGGTTGACTTTAAAGAAGCTGACATGGTCTAATTCCCCACGCCTTTTTCTATTTGGGACAAGGCGAAGGTTGGCTATTCTGGTCAAAAGACCATAGTAGAAGGAGGATCACTTATGTGGCCTAAAATGTTAAATAGGAGAGTTGCACTTGGTATCGCAGCTGCCGCGTTAATCGGCGCCGGTATTGCATGTAGCTCCTCCGACGAAGAAGCTGCACCTGCTGCTGCACCTGCTGCTGCACCTGCCCAGGTTCTGTACAGCTGGATGTGCTGAGACTATTTATATGTCCGGTATAACAGATGTGCTTTTCAATGCCGTTGCTGATGGTAACGTTGTTACTACAGAGCCAATGGTAGCTCTATCGTATGAATTAGACCCTTCACTTGAGTTCGGAACTTTCGCACTCAGAGAAGGAATACAGTTCCACGGTGGATATGGTGAAATGACTGCTAAGGACGTTGAGTTCTCATATAACGATGCGAACTCGGTAACGAACCCTGAGTCAATTCACGGTCAGGCTGGTGACTTTGCTCCGTTGATTCAGAGCATGGAAGCCGTCGATGACTACACTCTAAAGCTGAACT
>RQOP01000055.1 GCA_008373095.1 SAR202 cluster bacterium
TAGCAATGTTTGGAAATTTGATCGTGGCCGGAATCAGCGGTGCTTCTCTTCCTCTAATACTAAAAGCCTTGCACGTAGACCCTGCTTTGGCGTCTGCCGTCGCAGTAACAACCGTTACAGATGTTATTGGCCTTGTTTTGTATCTAGGTTTAGCTACTATTCTGCTTCCACTTATAGCCTAAACACCTTCAGCCATTTTGATTTTTCAAACAAAACTAATGCGTCCGTGAGTTGTTTGTCTATTACCTTGAATAGCAAAATGGTTATACAAAATGATAAAAGGGCAACTAGTACACCACCAATCACGTCACCTGGGAAATGGACACCGACGTAAACCCGGCATATTGCCAAACACATACTAGCTAATAACATCATCATTCCGACTCTCATGCGTGTTTTCAAAATCGGGATGGATAATCCAAACATTGCTGCTGTTGAATTTGAAGGAAAGGAAGAATCTGTCGGAGCATAAAATATTAATTTTGCCTCAGGCAAATTAAATGGTCTTTCTCTAAAAAACAGTTCATTTATAATCATGACTAAAAGACAAGAACCCAGTAGAGAACAGATAGCAATAAGTACCCTTTTACGCACTTCCATAGCCTGATACTCTGCCGTTTCATGGAACCATAAAAAAATCAAACCCAAAGACAACATCACTGGAACCAGATAATCGCCGGCAACTATAACCAACAGTGAATCTATAGACTCATGGATTCCGGCCTTCGAATTGATCAGAAAAAATAAATTTCTGTCCAAATCAATAAGGAGATCAAAAAGGTTTCCCACTAAAAAAGCTCCAACCGTCTTTTTAGCGCGACAAATCCTTTGTGCAACAGCAAAGCCGTCAGACTTCCCGTTGAAAATAGGACGGCCTGTTCATTTGCATCCAGACCACCTTCATAGTCATTGAGTGCCCTATCGTCGGTTAAGAAAAATAGTAAGGCCGCTAGAACTACTAAACCTGAACCAACGATATAATTTGCGAATGACTGAGAGGATCGTCGATAGGAAGATGCCATTATCAATACCCCGGAAACCGAGATGACACAACAAATAAAATAGTCTAAGTGGAATCCAAACATCTCACATTTTTCTAAGTTTGAACGGAGAAATCAAGCTACAGATATTTCAGTACACCATCCACGGTATTTAGGGTTTTCACCTCGGATTGCTTTCTGGTAAATTTCATTAATTTGTGAGGTATATTTCCCTGACTTACCATCAGAGATATCTCGGTTATCCAATCTGCCAACAGCTTGAATATGGGCAGCAGTTCCAGTCAAAAAAACTTCATCCGCGAAGTACAGCTCGCTCCGCCTAATTCTTCTCTCTAGGACATCCATACCTAATTCGTCTTTTGCAATTGTGACTGCAGAGTCCCTTGTAATACCTGTCAGATTATTGTCAGATACTGGCGGGATAATCAAAGTACCGTCATTCACCATAAACAAATTTTCCCCCGAACCTTCTGAAACGAATCCATCCGGAGTTAGCATTATTGCTTCATCAAATCCTGCAAGGGTAGCTTCAGTCTTCGCTAATATACTATTTACATAATGCCCCGATATTTTTACTCTGGGCGGTATGATAGTGTCATCAACTCGACGCCATGAAGAAGTACAACAATTTAGCGCACCATCAGAGTCAAGATATGCACCGAACGGGACCATTATCAAAGTAAAATCACTACTCAGATCCTGCAGTTTTAAATTAGCGACTAATTCCTCGCTTTTATATGCTAGAGGCCTTATATACAAATCTTGTTTATAGCCACATTCATTAATAAGGTTTTCAGTAATGGCACAAAGTTCATCAGCTGTCTTTCCTATATCCATCATCAACATTTTGCATCCCTGCAATAGCCTGACATAATGCTCTCTCATTCTAAAAACGAACATTTTGCCTTCAGACTCACTCCAGTTCCCTCTTATACCTTCAAAAACGGCTGTTCCGTAATGAAGTGCGTGTGTCATAACATTCACATTGGCCTGTTCTATCGGAACTATCTGTCCTCGAAAATATGCGAGCGATTGTGACATTTAGATCTCCTCTGTTTTTACAAAACTGTGCGTTATTATATTCTGGAATTAATTTCACTTACAGTGGGGAAATTAATCATCAATCATTACTACTGAAACTATATCACCCGGATTTTTGCCGTGTTCATCTTCCGGACATATAGCTAAACCATTTGCCTTCAACATAGACGTAAGTATGTTGGAATCTTGATTACCTGTTGTTTCGGCCACAAATCCAGTCTCCGTTTTCGTGACTACAACCCTCGCATACACACGGCGCCCATCATAATTTTCGATTGAATCTTTTAATACCGCCTTGATTATTGGGCGCTCTAAATTAGTTTTACCCATCATTTTTTGTATCGCAGGTCTACAAAATTGTTCAAAAGCGACTAGAGAACTAACCGGATTACCAGGTAATCCAATCAAAGGCACCGCCTTACGGGAGTTTTTGTTCAAAATACCGAAAGCCAGAGGTTTAGCAGGTCTCATCCTCACGGACCAAAACTGAAGATCCCCATGCTCAGACATTACGTCTTTAACCATATCGTAGTCCCCTTTGGAAACTCCTGCTGAAGATATAATCAAATCACTGTCCATGGCCTCTGCAAGTTTATCTCTGACAGAATCCATGTCGTCCTTGGCAATTCCCACGTATTTAGGAATCGCCCCAAGCAGCATTACAGAAGCAACGATGGAGCTTGAATTACTATCGTAGATTTTTCCATCTGAAAGTTCTTCCCCAGGTGACAGTAACTCATTCCCAGTAGATAGTATTGAGATTACAGGTTTCCTAATAGTTTTCACATGGGACATCCCCATGGACGCAAGGACTCCTACAGTGGCAGGGGTGATAATATGACCCTTTTCTATCACAAGTTCATTTTTCTCTATATCTTTTCCTTTTATCCTTATGTTAGTGCCTGGGGAGGCAGCCATTTTAATCCCAATTTCCTTGATATCCGCCGTTCCAAGAAAATCTTCTTCAGTAGTTTCTTCAAAAGGTATAACAGCGTCTGCTAGATCAGGAATAGGAGCTCCAGTCATTATTCGCGATGCTTTACCAGGTTCAATGGGTTTGGTCGGTAAGGATCCTGCAGCTATGGTTTCAATGACCTCAAGATTCACCGTGTTGTCTTGGCTAGCCGCCGTAACATCTTGTGATCTAACTGCGTATCCATCCATCGCAGAATTGTCCAAAGTAGGTATGCTAATACCAGATCTAACATTTTCTGCGATTACCAACCCCACTGAATCTGATATAGGAAATGTCTCAGCATCAAGAGGTTCAAACTCCCGCAGAATTTGTTGGCGTGCTTTCTCAACGCTCAGCATATCTTCGTGATGATGTCCGTGGTGATGTGTAGTCATTTGTAAAATCCTGTCGGTCTATCTATGAATATCTTTCTGTGATTCCGTATTGGTGTTCCAATGATTTT
>RQOP01000056.1 GCA_008373095.1 SAR202 cluster bacterium
CGAAAGCTATTCTTACGCATATTCATTCTCCGACGAACTTTTGCAAGAATGGAATTGGTCGGAGCATTTTGCTTCCCAACCAGAAATACTCCGATATTTGCAGCATGTGGCAGATAAATTTGACTTGCTGAAAGACATCCACTTTTCAAGCGAAGTCGCTATGGCAAGTTTTGATGAAAGCAGATCATGTTGGGTTATTAAACTTGATAATGGATCAACTTTTACAAGCCGCCTATTCGTGACGGCTGTAGGTGTACTCTCTGAGCCCACATATCCAAACATCGAGGGCATTGATGTCTTTCGTGGCGATTATTTCCACACTGCCCGATGGCCAAAGAGCCCAGTACAACTCGCAGGTAAAGATGTAGCAGTGGTAGGCACGGGGGCCAGTGGCGTGCAGACAATTCAAGAAATAGCTCCAGTGGTTAAAAATCTTACAGTTTTCCAGCGTAGACCTAATTGGTGTGCCCCACTAAATAATGGACCAATTAAACCGGATGAGATGCAAAAGATTAAAGACGATTATGAAGATATGTTCATTCGTTGTTCTGAGAGTCAAGGCGGATTTATATGGACTATAGATCCTCGCAAACCTTTTGATGTTACTGAACAGGAAAGAATGGAATTTTGGGAAAACCTATATCGAAGCCGGGGAATGAGCATATACCAAGGGAATTTTAAAGATATATTGGTTGACGAGAAAGCTAATAAAGCCATTTCTGAATTTGTGGCAGGTAAAATTCGAGAGAGAGTAGACGATCCGAAAATTGCTGAATTGTTAATACCAAAAGACCATGGTTTTGGTACGCGGAGGGTTCCCTTAGAAACTGGATATTACGAAACATATAATCGCCCAAACGTAAATTTAGTTGATCTTAATAAGGCCCCAATAAAGAAAATTACAGATCAAGGAATTCTTACGAGTCAAAAAGAATACAAATTCGATTCAATAATTTACGCAACAGGGTTCGATGCAATTACAGGTTCTTTCGATCGTATAGATATACGTGGGTTAAGAGGGACTAAATTGAAAGAACAATGGGCCTTTAATTTGGAAACTTTTTTGTCTGTACAGGTTCTAAATTTCCCGAATTTTCTGATGGTCATGGGACCACAGGGTTTAGGCGGGAATCATCCTCGAAATATTGAGTACAACGTGGAATGGATAACTAGCCTTATAGAACACATGAGATCCAACAATTTAACCCGGATGGAGCCCAAATCAGAATCCGTTAATTATTGGTCCCAACATGTAAAAGAAAAAAGCGGAATGTCCTTAGTGAACAAGGTGGATTCATGGATGACCGGGATAAATTCGAATGTTCCTAGCAAGAGCACTCGCATTGTAGGAGGTCGGTATGGCGGCAGCGTACAGTCATACAGGGGATTATGCGATAAAGTTGCGGCAGAAAATTACCAGGCTATGAGGTTTTCATAAAGGATCTATTTTCTGTTGATTTTCATACACTTGCACCACCATCTACTACTAGATGCTCTCCTGTTATAAATGAGGCTTCATCGGAGGCCAAAAATAATGCAGCATAAGCAACCTCTTCTGGCTTTCCCACTCTTTTAAGAAAATTAGATTCAGCCGCATTTTTCAAAAAGTCATCTCGATCTGCTCTTTCAAATGCGATGTGCTTTTCAGTCGCGGCGGTATAGATAGAACCAGGGCAGACTGAATTTACCCTGATATTAAATACTGAAAGATCCATTGCCAGGCAACGTGTTAGCTGTAACAAAGCACCTTTGGAAGCGTTATAAGGTATAAATGCACGACCGGCAACGAAACCACCTATTGAAGCCATATTTACGATACTTGGAGAAGGCGAGGTTTTTAGATATGGGAGAGCATGTTTCACAACATTGGAAGCCCCTATAACGTTCACCTTGAATACTTTTTCCCAGTCTGCGTCGCTGATGTCTTCAATTTCACCGAATATAAAAGTTGCGGCGTCGTTAACGACTATATCTATCCCGTCGATTAATGAAGCTGCCTCTGAGATGGAGTTTTGAACGGATATTTCAGATGATACATCGGTAGTTATTGCGTAACTTACTCCACCGGAGTTTTTGATTTCACGGACTGTTTCTTCAGACCCTGCCTCGTCTATATCCGCGACGACAACAGAGGCTCCCTCTGATGCAAAAATTTTGCAGATGGACCTTCCTATACCAGATGCACCGCCGGTGACAATAGCCTTTTTAGATGCCAATCGATTCATTTGTTTTTGCTCCTATTTTTCAACATTCAGCCTTGCAGTAAATTTATATGGATCTGACGGGCTTGACCAGATCAGCGATAATAGCGGTTATGACTAAAAATCTTGTGTAGAGGTTATCTATGTCCGAACCGCAGAACTTATTAAGAAAAGGCGCCCTTGAAGGGGTAAGAGTAATAGATTTTTCTTGGATCGTTGCTGGGCCACAATGTACCAGAATACTTGGAGATTTTGGCGCTGACGTAATTAAGGTGGAGAACGACGCTAACATGGATTATATTCGTGCTAGCAGACCAGTTGGTGGTTCTAGTTCACCTAACCGTAGCCCTTTGTTTACAACCCTTAACCGTAACAAGAGAAGTCTTACGCTAAATGTTATGCATCCGCGAGGGATGGAGCTGCTAAAAGATCTTATAAAAAAATCAGATGTGATTGTGGAAAATTTCAGTTCCAGAGTCCTTGAGAAATGGGGATTGGGATATGAAGAACAAAAGAAAATAAATCCAAAAATAATTTACTGCAGTATGTCAGGATTTGGCCATAGTGGCAGAGATCGCGATTTTGTCACCTGGGGTCCAACGGCCCAGGCGATTTCTGGATTGACTTACATGTCGGGGTTGCCAGGGGAAGAATCGGCAGGATGGGGTTTTTCATATATGGATCATACAGGAGGGTTCTACGGAACGATTGCCATAATGATGGCATTAATCCACCGAAATAAAACAGGCAAAGGCCAGCATCTTGATCTTTCTCAAGTGGAAAGTGGAATAGGTCTCACGGGTACTGCCATTCTCGATTACACCGTAAACAATCGGCCTTTTCGAAGAGACGAAATGCCACCAGGAAATAGAGCTCCAGAGCGAGGTATAGCTCCCCATAACACCTATCCCTGTAAGGGTGAGGATAGGTGGTGTGTTGTCGCTGTGTCTACAGAAGATGAATGGGATAGGTTTGTGAAAGCCACTGGAAATCCTTCTTGGGCCAGTGAGGAACGCTTTGCAACGATGCAATCTAGATTCGAAAATCAAGATGCCTTAGATGGACTTGTGGCTCAATGGACCATCAACTATAGCCCTCACGAAGTATTTGAAATCCTTCAGGGTGCTGGAGTGCCTGCGGGTGCTGTTCAGACTCCGATGGAAAGAGTGGAAAAAGATCCTCAATTGAAACATAGAAATTTCATTGCTGAGATTCCACATGAAGAACTTGGTACGGCCAGAGTGGAATCAATACCCATGAAAATGTCAGAAACACCTTGGAGTCTTGATAGGCCTCCTCCTTTGATTGGAGAACATTCAGCTGAAATATACACAGAGCTATTGGGTGTTAGTCCAGAGGAATTGGCCACTCTCTATGAGGAGGGAATCGCATGATTGAACAGTCTGAACAATCACCCCCAGATAGAGTTGGCGGGGCTCTTGAAGGTATAACCGTTATTGAAATGTGTGGAGCAAGGGGTCACTTCATGGGCAAACTCATGGGTGACATGGGAGCGAGAGTTATAAAAATAGAACCTCTGGGAGGATCTATCGAACGTCAGATAGGCCCATTTATGCATGACGAACCGCATCCCGATCGCAGTTTGTTTTTCTGGGCCCATAACACTTCAAAAGAAAGTCTAGAAATAAATATTGAAACACCGGAAGGTCAGGCAGTTATTAAGCATCTGGTTGAAAACGCAGATGTATTACTGGAAGATTTTGAACCTGGATACCTCCCCTCATTGGGCTTGGGTTATGAAGAATTGTCGGCAGGGAATGAACAATTAATCATGACTTCACTGACGGCATTTGGACAGGATGGACCTTATCGTGACTACAAGTCTACTGACTTGGTGGCATTGGCTATGGGTGGAATAATGCATTCCTGTGGTTATGATGATTTGCCAGGTAGCCCACCAATTAGGCCCAGCGGAGATCATGGCAATAAGATCGCTTCCCACTACGGTTTAATGGGAACTCTAGCTGCCTTATTCAATAGACATTTTTCAGGAAAGGGCCAATATATAGATGCATCCGCTCATGAAGCATGTAATTCAACGAGTGAACATGCTCTTCCTACCTATCTTTATGAAGGTGAAAATGTTTTCAGGCAGACCGGTAGGCATCACTCCACTACCCCTACTCCAAAAACACTATGTAAAACGTCAGATGGAAAATATCTGATAGTGTTTCAACTATTCAATAATTTGCATTCCTGGCTGTCTTTAGTAGGTTGGATGGCAGAAGCAGGTATGGCTGAAGATTTACAGGAAGAAAAGTATAAAGACATGGCTCGAGGCGGCAGTAGGGGTATGCGGGCAGCTACCGATACTACCGATGCTGACCACGCCTTTGAAGTCGTTCGGAGGTTTATTGCATCCCAGACATCGGAAGATATCTATAGAGGTGCTCAAAACTTGAAATTTCCATGGGGGCAAGTCAGGTCACCGGAGGAGAATTTGGAGGATCCACATTTCGCTGAGGATCGAGGAATGTTTGCAGATATACCTCATCCAGAGATAGGTGAAGGGGTTAGCATCAAATACGTTGGGAGACCTTACCGATTCACAGAGTCGCCCTGGGAAGCTTTCAGGGCTCCACTGGTAGGAGAGCATACAAGTTCAATACTCTCAAATACTATTGGATATTCAGAATCGGAACTAAAGTCTTTGCAGAATAAAGGGGTCATTTCCCTTCAATAGACCCAAAACAAAAACTAGGTTATCTATTCCTCGATGGTGTTAATATGTCGCCAAAGGGAAAGTGAAAAGGAGATTTTAAGTGAAACAAGGGGTAATTCCGGATGACTTCACTGCGCCATTCTGGTCAGCAGCGAATGAATCTAAATTGGTTATTCAAAATTGTTCCAAATGTGATCGTCTTCAGCATCCTCCAGCACAAGACTGTGGACAATGTAAATCGGGAGACGATCTTGGATGGAAGGAAATGAGCGGTACAGGTCGTATATACAACTACGGAGTTGTACATGATTGTCCAATAAGACTTCTTCAAGATGATCAGCCGTTTAATGTGGCCGTGATTATGCTTGATGATGATCCTGGTATTCAAATGTATTCCCATTTGCCAGGTACGGCTGTAGATGACGTTCCCGTGGGGGCGCCGGTCGAGCTGGTGTTTGAAGAGAGCGCCAATGGGCAAAAGATACCGGAATGGAAGGTAGTTAATTAAGAATTATTATTGTAGGCATTGTTCGCCTACCAAAAGGGGATAAATAACATGGCAACAGGATACGCTCCGTCTTCAATGTATAGAAGCCGCGAAGGTATGGGTATATGGGAGCATAGAGGTAAAGTGGCTGCCGTCGGGGTAGGACATTCACCTACCGAGCGTAGGTGGGACGAAAAGCCAGAGACATCGGTAGGGGCATGGAGCATCATGGCACTAAGAAATGCTATCGCCGACGCAGGGGTATCACCAGATCAGGTTGATGGCATCGTTATTGTGCCTGAGACAACCACGGGTGCTTTTTGGCCCGAAGATAAACCATTACCACAAGATGTTATCAATGCGTTTGTGCAAACTGATGACCCTTTAGATGGAATAGCCAAATTGAGCGTTGAATGGCTTCTCAAAAATATGCCAGAACTAACTAACATTAAATACTCAGTTTATGCGCCAGTTTGTATGTCAAATGCTTTGAACGTTGCAGCTCAAGTTGTTGGTGATGGTTTGGCTCATACAGTTCTTGTATTGAAGGCATGGCATAACCTCCAAGGTCGTTACTATCAAGGTGGTCAAAATGCACAGGACGCGATTGGGGGCACAAGTGCCATTCGTAGTCTTTGGGGCGCACCAGCTTGCTATGGAACAGCTTTACAGTTTGCCGAATATTGTCGGAAATACGGTAAAGATCATGACATGATGACTCCGTTCATCATCAATTCCCGCCGGAATGGGCTGATGTTTCCTGAAGGCTATTGGGCTCAGCATAGACCTGAAGAGTTAACGCCTGAGGATTATCAACTGGCAAGGTGGATAGCAAAACCAGCGAATCTTTTTGATAATGACATTCCAATTATGTGTGCTGCCTCGTATCTGTTTACAACAGCAGAGAGAGCTAAAGACATGAAGCAAAAACCGGTTTATGTTCTCAATCATGCAGACAGTGATGCGGTTCCAAGGGGACTTACACCCACGTTGGATGAGGTGGAAGCAGAGTGTGCCCTCACAGGACGGAAAATATATGAAGGGGCGGGAATAACTGCAGCCGATTTATCATTCGAAAACATGTACGACGGGTTCACCCAGTTTCACCAGTTTCACATTGAAGGTCTGGGATATAGGGGAATAGGCTTTGGAGATGCGTTGGATTTTTACCAGACTGACATAAGTATTGAAGGTCCGAACCCAGTATCTCCTAGTGGAGGAAACATAGGTAGTGGTAGAAGTAGGTTCTGGATGCACACGGATTCTATCCAGCAGTTGCAGGGTAGGGCTGGAGGCAGGCAAATTACTGGGGTAAATGCTGAGATTGGTGTTTCAGGAGGCCCAATGCCTCTTGGCGGAAATTATACGGTTTGGAGTGCAACGCCAGACTAAAACACATAATTTTAATAAAGTGAAAGAATAAATTGGCGATACTAATTAGTTTTGATATAGACGGCACTATGGAAATAGGAGACCCTCCCGGCCCCGTAACCTTGGAGATGGTGAAAACCGCTCGAGCTAGGGGGATAATAACAGGGAGTTGTTCAGATAGACCTATGAGTGCCCAAAGGGCGCTTTGGGAAGAATACGGTGTCGAATATGATTTTGTTTGTTACAAGCACCTTCTATCTGATCTCAAAACCCGATTTGAAGCTGAAGAGTACTATCATGTTGGTGATCGAGACGACCTAGATCGGAAGTATGCGATTCAAGCAGGGTTTGGTTTTTTCTGGCCTGACGAGGCAGCCGAAAATCCTTTGCTTCTTTAAAATGACCTCGGATTTTCCCACAACTTAATTGTTTATTCGCGAATACAACGACTGATAAGGAGATCCACATGGCTGATTCAGCTGGTGAGGAATTTGCTGATCCTGATAATCTAACCGATGGCTTTAACCTAGTTATTGATGCCCTTAAACTAAATGACATCAATACCATTTACAACGTGCCCGGTATTCCCATAACAGATCTTGGCCGTATGATGCAGGCTTCCGGAATGAGGATACTTTCGTTTAGGCATGAGCAGAACGCGGGATATGCCGCTGCCGCATCAGGATTTCTTACGAAAAAGCCGGGTATATGTTTAACAGTGTCAGCCCCTGGCTTTTTAAATGGCCTGACCGCTTTAGCTCACGCTACGACAAATTGTTTCCCAATGATTCTGATTAGTGGTTCTTCCGAGAGAGAAATAGTCGATCTGCAACAAGGGGACTATGAAGAAATGGACCAGCTTGCGGTGGCGAAACCACTATGCAAAGCTGCCTACAGGGTCCTCAACGTCGAGGATATTGGAATCGGAATTGCTAGGGCGATACGCGCTGCTGTCTCGGGGCGGCCTGGAGGTGTCTATTTGGATTTGCCTGGCAAACTTTTTACTCAGGTTATTGACATGAGTGAAGGTGAAAAATCCCTAGTAAAAGTAATTGATGCGGCACCAAGTCAGCTTCCCTCATCTCAGTCAGTTGAAAGAGCGTTAAATTTACTCAAAGACGCCGAGAGACCACTCATTATTTTGGGGAAAGGAGCAGCTTATTCACAGGCAGATGATGATATTCGGAAGCTGGTGGAAAAAAGTGGGATCCCTTACCTTCCAATGAGTATGGCAAAGGGACTTTTACCAGATAATCATTCTCAGTCTGCTTCAGCTGCTAGATCCTTGGTCCTCAAAGAATCAGATGTAGTCATGGTTATAGGAGCCAGGATAAATTGGCTTCTGTCGCACGGCAAAGGAAGAACATGGGGGAATCAAACCAAGAAATTTATCCAGGTAGATATAGAACCAAAAGAAATGGACAGTAACGTTGAAATTGCGGCGCCAGTAGTAGGTGATATAGGTTCCTGTGTTAAATCACTTCTTGACGGTATGGGAGAAGAGTGGCCCAAACCTCCGTCTGAATGGACGGAAGAAGTAAAAGACAAAGTTGAAACTAATGTTGCCAGAATGTCTCCAAGACTTGAAAACGACAATAGTCCGATGGATTTCCATGGAGCACTTGGTGCTTTGAAAAAAATTATTAAAGAACGACCAGATTCTGTACTTGTTAATGAGGGTGCGAACACTCTTGATTTCGCAAGGACAGTAATTGATATGTACAAACCTAGGAAACGACTGGATGTAGGCACCTGGGGTGTAATGGGAATCGGAATGGGTTCTGCAATTGCCGCAGCGGTTGAAACAGGGCAGCCAGTACTTGCTATAGAAGGTGATAGTGCCTTTGGTTTCTCCGGCATGGAGATTGAGACAATCTGCCGCTACAACTTGCCCGTGTGCGTGGTGGTGTTCAATAACAGTGGTATATATCGCGGGTTGGATACTAACCCTACGGGGGGAGCTGATGCTGCAACAACCGTATTTGTCAAAGACTCAAGGTATGACAAAATGATAGAGGCATTTGGTGGGGTTGGGGTAAGTGTAACATCACCAGATGAACTGACGGATGCTGTAAATGAAGCTATGGATTCCGGGAAACCTACATTAATTAATGCTGTTATCGATAGTAGCGCCGGGACAGAAAGTGGCCGAATCGGAAATTTGAATCCCAAAAGTGTGGTAGCAGCAAAAAAAGAATAGGCCGTCAATCGGTACGTAGTTGAAGACAATTGTATTTGAATTGATCTGCTATTTGACAATCTCGGTTGCCGCGGTGATTTTTCCGATAGTTAGGTACGTTTTTCACTTGAACTTTCAAACGACTTCCAGATACTTTATAGCAACATAAGAAGTTGTTTGATTTAAAAAGCATTAAAAGAAAAATTATTAATGGCCACATACAATCCAAAAGGTGCAAGCAATTGGGAGTCGGGGAAAAGAGGTTTTCAGTCGGCTTTGAATCCTTGTCAGCAAATCGGACTTTTACTTATATGGGCACAGAATGATTGGAAGAATGCTATTGGGCGTGAATTTTTGGAAAGTAGATATAGGATCTCCCTTCCAGCCAGAACACTAACTGCATATAAAGGCAGGTTTAAAAAATTCTGGCTCAAGGGTAGCCCTGTTGATATTCCGGCTGAATGGTCTGATTTCAAAGAACTTATTTCACATGGTGTGCCAGAAGGACATCTGTCTTCTCTGCACTCAATGTGGAGAGACATACAGAGAATGTGTCTTGATGTTGGTGTTATTCCTATTAACCCTACTTACAGATCTCTTAAATGGTGGTCGTATGTCTCTGAATATCACGGTAACAGCATCAACATACCTTCTGATATACAGATAGTGGGAGATCAGTACATGGTTCGCGAGATGATAGCTGATATGGGAGGCAAACCTTTTGTTAAAGATGACATAGATATGTGGCTCCTGTATGAACCTTGGGTTAGCCAGGAAAATATGAGACGTTACCTGACTTTAATAAGGGAACAAAAAATAACCTCAATTGACTGGGGGAATAATGGATGGGGTCTTGAGATAGCAGATTCGGTGGAAAGGGCAGATCAATATCCTGAAGGTTATGGAATGTCGGTTTTGAATTGGCTTTTGGCTACCTCGCCCGAACCTTACCTGCTGCCATCTCAGATAATTGAAAAATACTCAATATTTGCGAGGCCATAAAAACATTCCCTGGCCAGCCTAAATTATTTCCTAAGGAAAAATATTTAACTTATTCCCAATGCCTTAGATACTGACTGGTTCACCAGTCGTCCATTGTCTACATTCAATCCTTTGGAAAGAGAAGTATCTGTAGCGAGAGCATCTTTTACACCCTTATCTGCCAATAATTTTATGTAGGGTAGGGACACGTTAACCAGGGTTTCAGTGGCTGTTCGAGGCACAGCGCCGGGCATATTCCGTACACAGTAATGAGTCACTCCATCCTCCACGTAAACCGGATCGCTAAGTGTTGTCTCCCTGCTAGTTTCGATACATCCACCCTGGTCTATACAAGCATCGATTATTATAGAACCTTTTTTCATCAATTGGATCATGGCTTTAGTGACTAATTTTGGGACTGATCCTCCCGCGTCCCGAACAGCTCCGATAACGACATCAGATAACTCAACTGTCTCCTCTATTTTGTTTCTTGAAGAAGTTCCTATTTTGAGTCTAGGGTGATTATTTAACGATTCTTGAAGCTGAGCAAGTCGTTCGTGTCCTCGGCTTAAGACCGTTACCTCTGCCCCCATATTCAGAGCCAGCTCTGCTGCATGAAATCCAGCTGTTCCGGCCCCAAGTATTGCTACTTTTACAGAGTCTGCCCCAGCAACACTACTAAGGAGCTTTCCGGATCCCCCTTGAGGGCTTTTTAGGTAATGGGTAGCAACATCTACAGCCAACCTACCGGTCAAAGCGCTCATTGGTTTCAGAATTGGTAGCGATCCGTCGTTCATTTCAACCGTTTCATATGCGATAGCCGTGATTCTACTTTTTAACAGGGCTTTAGCCAGGTCTGGATTGGCTCCTAAGGAAAGGAAGGAAAAACTCACAAGACCAGGACGCAAAAAGTCACATTCATATAGTTGGAATTCTTTCACTTTTACAATCAATTCTGAATCTGAAAATAAAACATCTGGTTTCCTCATCAGCTCAGCGCCTACTTTTTCGTAGCTGTGATCAGAAATCCCGCTGCCCAACCCGGCATTTTTCTCTACAAGAACTCGATGGCCACTTTTTATCAACGTGTCTACGCCTTCTGGGGTTATACCAACTCTTAGCTCTTGATCTTTGGTTTCTTTGGGGAGTCCTATGATCATAAAATTCACTGTGATTGTTATGGATTTGACCCAGTATATATGGGCTGATTTAATAGCTGAAGTATTACTTCATAGCCATATTTTCATTTAGGAGCTAATTATGCCTAGTATGCCAACTACACAGTTCACTCACATTAATGGGAATTCACTCGCCTTTTATGAATGGGGTCAAAAAGGTAATCCTGTTTTGATTTGCCTTCACAGTCATACTAATTCGGCCGCATCATGGAGAGAGTTTGCTGAGTTTGCATCTTCCAAATATCACGTTTTTGCTCTGGATCAACGTGGTCATGGAAATAGCGAATGGGCTAATGATGGGTATGCTAGAGATAGATTTGTAGAAGACCTATCTGAATTTGTAAAAATAAATGGATTTGAAACTATTACCCTTGTAGGGTGTTCTATGGGTGGATGGCATTCGATTCTGTACACAGTTACTAATCAGATCGTTGTAGACCGGATTGTTATGGTTGATATAGCACCAGAGCCTTCACAGGAAAGACTTCAGGCTCCTCCCGCACCTGCTGCTCCTGGGGAATTTCAGACTCTTGAAGATGGTTACCAGTGGCTCAGATCTGGGAATACCTTAGCTTCAGATGAACGCTTACATGAAGAGGCTGAATCCAGATTGAAGAAAACAGATTCCAGTACTTGGACTTGGAAAGCAGATTTAAATGGGTTTGATAATCCACTCCCAGATATGACTAGTACCGAATTAATTGGTAGATACTGGTCAGCCATAGAGAACATACAATGCCCGATATTTGAAATTAGAGGAGCCGAAAGTGGTCTTGTGAGCGACGATACGATCGATAAGATGAAAAGTCTTGGTAAAAACGTGACATCTGTTGATGTAGCAAGTGCAGGACACGTGGTGATGGTGGATCAACCTGAAGCCTTCATAGAAGCTGCTAGGGGATTTGTGGGGCTTTAGAGTTTGGGCCTATAAAGTTTAATTACGACCCTGTGAACCATTTTGAAAATGAGTCGACATGACTCTGATTACCTGTTAATTGGGTGGAACTATCTTCGATAGATTCTGATAGGTTTTTCCTACCTGTAATTAACAATGCGAATTCACTTGCAGTGGTGTGTATTTCGGCATCCGAATCGAAGGAATTGATTGGAAGCTCTTCAATATCCAATTTACCACTGGAGCTCGCGATTCGTAGCCCATTCAAAGTACCAAAGTTAACTGCTAATGTCTGTGAAGGGCTCTCAGCAGAATCAGGGGTCTTAAACCATCGGTTGATCAGTTTATTGCAGAAGTATTCAGGCAATAGCGGAGCTAAATTTTCGTCGACCAAATATTCTTCATCTACGGCATTTAAGGCGTCCCACGTATGAATTGTGGACTCAAACAGGGTCCATAGAAGAATCCCCTGAATAGAAACCCAATTCACGGGATGATACGCTGGCAAATTCCATTGGTTGTCCTGGCAAGAATTGAAGCCATCCAGTAACTTCTGAAATCGAAGTTCTAGTTCATTGATTAGTGAATCTTTTGAATCGAAAGATTTACTAGTTTCCTTAGCTCTTTCTGAGAGGAATTCAGCAAATGATTTGCCATCTAGGTTACCTGGTTCAGGTCTTGAACTATTGGGATCATCCAAGAGATTTTCTTCATTTTTGGCCGAATCTATAAAGATGAGATAATTCGTCAAAACTGATGATAGGTGTGCTATCACATCTTTCACTGTCCAGTCATCACAGTGACTTTGGCTTGCCCAACTTTGTTCAGGTAAGTTTTTAAGCTGGTTGGTCAGTCTTGGAGAAAATTCATTTAACTGTTGCAAAATTTGGTTCTGTTTTTCTTTTATCAAATCGACTCCGCTAATGTGTGGGTTTGTTTATACCTAGGTGCCACATCTTACCAAATTATTACCTCTCATCCGAATTTATCTGAACTTTTGTTGCGATAGGAAGTGTGTTGATGGGCCGGTCATAGTAAAGATAGTATTTCCTCATATAAACAAGATAATTCCCTAGGTTGAGTTTATACTCCTGTTGAAATAAAGCTGGTAGCCCTATAAAACTTGTTAAATGTTGTAGAGGTGAAATTTGTCTAAAAAGATAAAAATTGAAGCTAAACTTATTGTCGCCTATCAGGATGGAGAACACAGAATTCTTCGGAATGGATGTGTTGTAGTAGAAGGGAACCAAATAAGCTTTGTAGGGAGCACTTTTGATCAACCCGTAGATGAAATAGTAGATGCAGGCGAGAGAATAGTTACTCCTGGCTTTATAAATACTCACTGTCATATGGCGGGCTCAACTCTGGATAAGTCTTTCATTGAGGATGTAGGGAGCAGGCAATTTTATTTGTCAGGATTGCCAGTGATGTTAAGGGCTCGAGGTGGGGCAATGAGAGATGAAGATAAAGAGGCATGCGTGGACTATTCCATTGTAGAGCTCATCAGAACCGGAACTACCACCATTATGGAGCAAGGTGGAATGGGAGATTATGTGGCTGACGCAGCAGAGCAGGCTGGATTACGGGCCTATATAGCCAATATGTATAGCTCTGCCAGTTGGATTACTCCAACCGGTAGACAGGTTGAATACGATTGGAATGAAGCAGCCGGAATAGAAGGTTTTAGAAAGGCAGTCGATTTTGTACAACGGGTAGATGGACGTGCCAATGGGAGAATAAAAGGATTTTTAGGTCCTGCTCAAATTGACAACTGCACGGAAGAGTTGCTTCGTATGAGTAGTGAAGCCTCCAAAGAAATGCAAGTTCCCGTAAGTTTGCATACGAGTCAGGCAGTGTTTGAATTTCAGGAAATTGCTAGAAGATATGGAATGACTCCCGTCGAATGGCTAGAGTCCATTGATTTTCTTAGTGAATGGGCGCTCCTAGGACACGTCATTTATCCAGCTGGTCATAGTTGGGTAAATTTCGCTGGCGACGATCTATCGATTTTGAAACGTCATAAAGCTTCTGTGGCTCATGCTACCTGGGTTTTCAACAGGAGAGGTATAGCTATGGAGTCATTCCCAGAGTATCTTGATGCTGGCGTTAATGTATGTCTTGGAACAGATACATGCCCCCAATCCATGATTGAAGCTATGCGATGGTCTGCAGTGGTAGGCAAGATTATGAGCCGTCAAACTGAAAAATCTACAGCCGCAGATGTGTTTAATGCAGCTACTCTCAATCCTGCTCAGATGTTGCATCGTGACGATTTGGGTCGTATCTCGGCTGGAGCCAAAGCTGACCTGCTTTTCTGGGATACTTCATCGATGTTTATGGTCCCTATGCGTGATCCCATAAAAAACATCGTGTATAACGCTACTGCCGATGAATTAAAAGATGTCATGATTGATGGCGAGTGGGTTATGAAAGGAAGAGAAGTATTGAATATTGATGAGCGACAAGCTAATGACAAACTGCAAATTGCTGGAGAGCACGTTTGGGCGTCAGTGAATCCAGAGGTTGCAAGTAGCGCAGATGAGCTATCTCCGCAAACGTTCCCGAAATTTGAGGGGTAAACTCAAACTTTAATTTCGGCTCTAGTTCTTATAGGTGGTGTAAACATCCTCATGCAGAGCATCTGGCTCGGGGAAAGGGCTGTTATCTGCAAATTCGACAGATTTAGCAACGGCAGTTTCACAGGCTACTTCTATATTATCTAATTCCTCTTCGTTGGCGATAGAGCTATCGAGTATGTAGCTTTTAAAATTGGTAATACAGTCTCTATCCATGTAGTACTTTTGCTCTTCTTCTGACCGATAAGTAAGAGGATCGTCATGACCTGCGTGCCCTAGATATCGGTAAGTTTGGGCTTCGATAAGAGTGGGACCGTCTCCCGCCCTTGCTCTGCCTACAGCTTCTTTTGCTACTTCAAAAACATCTAGTACAGATTGTCCATCTACTGTCACACCTGGTATAGCGTACCCGTCAGCCCTATTTGAGACCGAGCCTCCGGCTACGGAATACTCAAACGGAGTGGATTCAGCATACCTGTTATTCTCACAAACAAAAATGACAGGTAAATCCCAAATACTGGCTAGATTCATAGATTCATGGAGAGCTCCCTGACTCGAGGCCCCATCTCCAAAAAATACCACACTAACATTGTCTGTCCCCTTTACTTTGGCGGTTAAGGCTACACCCGTCGCAACTGGGATATTGGACCCGACTATTCCATTAGCACCTAACATTCCTTTTTCGATGTCAGCTATGTGCATCGTTCCACCCTTTCCTTTGCCAGTGCCTGTGGACTTTCCTAAAAGTTCCGCCATCATTTCGTTAAGATCTACACCTTTGGCAATGCAGTGATGGTGGCTTCTGTGAGTACCAAGTACAAAATCATCATCTCTGAGTAGGGCGCAAACTCCAGTTGGAACGGCTTCCTGACCAATCGAGGAATGAATACCTCTTAATTTGCCTGCGTCAGCCTCTCTTCTAGCCTGCTCCTCAAATCGCCGTATTGTGAGCATCCTTTCATACATCCATATTATCGAATCTCTATTGATTTCTTCGTAGCTCATCAGCAGTACCTCTACTAAAATTTTCTTTGAGAAGCCATGTGAAAAATTTTCCAGCTGTTAATGAGCACATGCTACATCTTATTCATATTTCTGTCTTCCTCATGACTGAGGAACAAAAAAAGAACTTACATTTGAGGTAGTCTTAACAAAACAGAAAGCAAACTCTGAAATCAGCTGAGGCGAATATGTCTATTTTAGATGTTAACAATGACGTGTCTTATTGTGTTGGCGGCTTTGGCGAAGGGCTTGATCACCCTGAATGTATAACCTGGGGGAGTGATGGTTATGCTTATGCGGGCGGCGAAGGGGGCCAGATTTATCGCATTGATGTAGAAAACAATCACTTCGAGCAGTTTGCCCAGGCCCCTAATTTTGTCGGAGGTTTATGCCAAGACGGGTCAGGTAGCTTATATATCTGCAGTGGTAACAAAGTATATAAAACTGATAATGATGGAAATTTAACTGAGTATTCTGTAGGGACACCAGATGTTGCCATGATTGGACCGAATTACCCTGCTTTCGATAAGAATGGAAATCTGTATGTTACAGATTCTGGCGAGTGGAAGAAGGATAATGGCAAGATTTTTAAGATTAACCCAGGTGGGCAAACGGAAGTTTGGTCGGACCTTCCAAATACTTTTCCGAACGGAATTTGTTTTTCGCCAAGTGGCACAGACTTGTATGTGGCGGTTAGTCTAAATCCACCAAGGATTGAAAAAATATCCATTAATGAAGCAGGGGAAGCAGGGGTAGTTGAAACGGTAATTGAAATACCTAATGCGGTACCAGATGGTTTGGCTTTTGATGCAGATGCCAATCTCTATATATCATGCTACAGGCCTGACACCATATTCAGGTTAGATACAAAGGGTACTCTTGAGGTACTGGTCCATGATTATGAAGGAACTCTTATGGCAGCCCCAACGAATATAGCCTTCTGTGGAGATAATTTAGATGACCTGCTGAGTGCAAATCTGGGTAGATGGCATATCAGTCGCTATGCTTTGAATACTGTTGGTTTGCCACTCAACTACCCGGTACTCTGAATACAATATAAAACAGGCATTTTACTTTTTTAATGAGGGTCTATTTATGAATAAGACCAAAATAATCCTGGATACCGATCCAGGAAATGATGATCTTCTCGCTATAATTATGGCATTAAAATCTGAATTGTTGGATGTACGTGGATTAACGATCGTCGGTGGGAATGCATCTATTGAACACACTACTGGTAACGCTCTTAGCCTGCTGACCTATATGGACCGAATTGAGGTTCCAGTGTATGTCGGGGATGCTAGTGCACTGAATGAAGCTTCGACCTCACCTGAAGAATTTGAGGAATTTAAGTCACACAGAATTGAAATTCACGGAGAGACGGGCCTTCATGTCTCGTTGCCTAACCCATCAATTGGCCCACAGAAAATTCACGCAGTGGAATTCATTATTGGGGAAGCTGAAAGGCATAAAGGGGAGCTCATTATAGTACCAGTCGGCCCTTTAACAAACATCGCATTGGCACTTAAAAAACAGCCAAGGTTAGTAGATTGGGTCAAATCAATTAATTTGATGGGTGGGGCCGTAAATGTTCCCGGAAATGTCACGGAATATGCAGAATTTAATATTTATTGCGATCCGGAAGCTGCTAATGCTGTTCTCTCTTCAGGAATAGATATAAAGATGTGTGGGCTAGATATAACCCGTGTCACCTCGGTAAAGAAAGAGGAAACCGATTGGCTTGCTGGTAATTCGGCAGGTGAAAAAATTATACGACGACTTCTGAACACTGTTTTTGAAACTACCGGGAGAAATTCATTTAGTTTGCATGATCCAATAACTGTCTTATCAGTTTTGTACCCAGAACTAATCGATTGGAAAGAGTATGATGTTTCGGTGATTTGTGAGGGGTCACAATTTGGTAAAACAGTTGGTACCTTGAATCCAAATGGTTCCGTTTCTGTTGGGATCGGAATAGATCAGGTTCTGGCAAAAGCTAAAATAGCAGAAATACTCAGTGAATAATGTTGATTGAAATAGACTTACGCTACTTGGGATTACATAAAATTTGATTACGGTATAAACGCTTATCGCGATGTTTATTGTTTTCAGTTAAAACAAGGAGAAAATAATGAGTAAGGTATGTGTGGTAACCGGAGCATCGAGAGGCCTTGGTCGAGGTATTGCTTTAGTCTTAGCTAAGGAAGATGGATGTAAAGTCTACGCTACAGCCCGTAACGAGGCTGCCTTGAAATCATTGTCCGAGGAAGCTGCAAAGGGTACTTCCGATGGCATGGTTATTCCTCACCCCCTTGATCAAAATGATGACGAGGCAGTAAAGGCTTTTGTCGAGCAGTTGTCAGATCATGAGGACCAAATCGATTTACTCGTCAATAGTGCATATGCAGGCCTAGTTGCTATGACACCTTATTTCGGGAAACCATTTTGGGAACGCCCGGTCTCAGTTTTTGACGCTTCCATAGATATCGGATTGCGCAGTGCATACGTTATGAGTTCACTCATTGCACCAATAATGGTTGCAAATAAATCTGGCCTGATGGTTCAGATATCCAGTTTTGGCGGCGTTACTTACCTTTTCGACGTGGGCTATGGGGTTGGAAAAGCGGCACTTGATCGTCTTACTGCGGACATGGCAGCAGAACTCAAACCTCACGGCGTTAAGGCAGTGACTTTGTATCCAGGAGGAGCAGTTACTGAGACAGCAGCATTCCCAGGTGGCGAAACTCCAATTTTTACCGGAAGGGCGGTCGCTGCTCTACTTAATAAGGCTAGTAATGGAGATTTGGAGCGTCTTAACGGGAAAGTAATTCAAACGGCTGAGCTAGCAACTGATTATGGATTTGTCGATGCAGATGGGGAGGTTCCGGTGGGTCCTTTTTCCGGAATTGAGGCTGCTAAACAGTCGAGAATGGCAATGGGTGCTCCTTTGGCTCAATACAATTTAGATGCTGATTTACCGGATCCACTTCAGACCAATAACCCTGATGCGGCTGCTTTATTTCCAGGAGCCTGAATTTAGCCTCTTCCACCATTCTTAAACTGTTCATCGACTTCAACTTGAAAACCGTTGGCTAAAGAATTAGTTTGATTTGCCATGCCAACCACTGCCATTACCTCGGCAAACATATCATCTGTCATGCCCTTAGATCGTGCCGCCGCTGTGTGGCTGTTGGTGCAATAATCACAACTGTTGGTGGCACTCACAGCAATATAGATCATTTCTTTAGTCAATGAATCTAAAGCCCCGTCAGACATTACGGATTTTACACCTTGCCAGGTTCGCCTAAGTAATTCTGGTTGGGCGGCAAGAGCTTTCCAAAAATTGTTAACCCAATCTGATCCCCTCGTGGCCATTATGTCATCATATATTTCCTTAACGTCTTCTGTGGCGTCGTGATATTCAACTAGTGGTGTAATACTCATTTAATTTACCTCGTATTGGATCACTTGTGTCCGGTTATATTCACATTGGGTGATTAAAAAGGATTTCTAAATGCCCATTGTCATAACTTTATCTATTTGGACTGTGTACCGGCTGCTTTCCCATGTATCAAAACTTGCAACGTATTCATCGCCACCTTTCTCGCCTAAGTATCTCCTGGATATAGGACGTAAATCCTGCTCTACGTTACCTTCTGAAATATCGATAATGTGACCTTCCACACTCACGTATTTGTATGGATCATGTTCGGTTTGTGCAACTAAGGAAACCTGAGTACCCACGGACATTAATTTACTTTTCTTGGTACCTGGACTCGCCATGAACCAAATAGTGTCGTCAGGTTCATATGTATACCAAACCGGAGTTGAATGAGGTGAGTGATTGTTCCGATTGATGGAGAGGATTGCGATGTGGACTTCTTGTAAAAAATCGGTAACGGATTTATCAGTCATGAATGAATACCTCGCATTGAATTGTTTAAACTCACAAAAAATCTAACATCGGATTCTATTTAGTGTACGTATCAATCCACGATAGCATCCTCGCGAGATACTCTTTCCGCATTTTTAGATCACCATTCCGCATTAGACCATGATTTTGTCCTGGGAATCGGACGAACTCCACGATTTTCCCTAATCTTTTCAGAGTTACAAAATATTCCTCACTCTGCGAAATTGGGACACGGTAATCAGCATCACCGTGCATTAATAGAGCAGGAGTGTCGACGTTTTCAGCATAGTTAAGTGGTGACCTGAAGTCGTATTCATCTTTATTATCTGGCCTGCTTCCACCCATCTGTCTCTCTCCGAAGTTAACGCCTATGTCCGCGGTTCCGTAAAAAGACGCGATATTAGTTACGGGAGCACCGATTACTGCACATTTGAATCGGTCTGTATGACCGATCACCCATGAACTCATAAATCCGCCATAGCTATATCCGGTAACGGCTAGTCTTTCAGTATCGATGTAATCCTCATGGCAAACATGATCAAGAGCTGCCATGATGTCGTTGTAATCTTCCCCTCCCCAGTCTCCAAGTACTGGCAGCATGTATTCCTTTCCGTAGGTTGAAGTACCTCTGGGATTTACTGCTAAAACAAAATACCCATTGGAAGAGAGTAACTGTCGGGTTATATCGAATGAATTCGCAAACAATCCATGTGGGCCGCCGTGAATGTTCACCACAAGAGGATACTTTTTTGATGGATCAAAATTGGCTGGGTAAAGTAATACGGATTCAATATCTAGTCCAGACCTGTTTATAGAAAACCTTTCTGTGGTACCAATTAATCGATTGGAGAAATATTCGGTGTTAAGATCACTTACCATGTGCAAAGAATCGTCTGAGAGAGTTCCTTGAAAGACTTCAGGTGACCTTTCAGGTGTCGAGTAAATACATGCAAACTGGTTGTGGGTGTCTCCGAATTCACATGCTGTCAGTTGGCCTCCCAAGTTGACTATTTCCTTCTGTCCAGATTCTCCAATTTTTGCCCTGTAAATATGGGATTCCGCTCCAGATTGACCGGCAAATAAGATAGTTCCATCTGGATCGATAATTAAGGGAGATCCAGTTTTTGCCGGGTGACTTCCACCGATGGGAGCTACATTGTTATCAGTAATCCTGATTGGATTAGAGTCAGGTTTAAGTATGTATATGGACCCTTGGTAATAGCTGTGTAGGCGAAAATCTTCTGATCCTATGACAGCAAGTGAATCACCATCAGGAAGCCAAGTAACTGAACATGCATCTGCAAGCCCTTTAGACCAAGAGGCTATTTTTCCTGAGGATAGTTCTAATACCCTTACCTCGTTTTCGGCATGAAAATCTCTATCGGGCATTGCATCTGAAATAAAAGCCAGTTTGGAGCCATCTGGCGACCATGAAGGTATTCCCTGATCTCCGTCATCTGAGGTAAGTTGCTTTGATTCCCTAGTAGATATATCAACGTCAAAAATTTGAGTGCCGCTATCGCCGCGCCATCGCAATTCATCGTGCCTGTATCTTATTCGAGTTATGGAAACCACATCGGTTTCATCATGTTCGTTTCCATTTGCATAGTCGGGGCTTACGTCTGATACTGCGGCGAAACCTAAGCTGTCAGGTTTCCACGAGAAATCCCTAACATTCTCTTTTAATGACGTGATCATCGCGGCTTCACCACCAGACATCTGTAATAGCCAGATCTGGTTTATACCGGTTGAATCTGTTCTTATAAATGCTATTGATGAACCATTTGGCGAGAATTTAGGATTGGCATCTGAATTGCCATTGGTTAAGGCACGAGGTGCGGAATCAGGTGATTTTAAATTTTTGATCCAAAGAGAATTATTTAAGTTTCCTGATGTCACATCTGGGTTTGATATCCCAAAAACAACCGAACTTCCATCCGGTGAGATTGAGACTCCCGTAGGATTTGCTATTTCGTAACCTATGTCTACAGTAATTGGTTTTTGAGTCATTTTGTCCTCACTAGAATTGTCCTATGAAAAGGTTAATAACGACCTTTTATTATCCCCCGATGCTTTGGTTTAGAGCAGCAATATGTTTGACTGAAAAGCCACAACATGCACCTAAAATGGTGCACTTAGGGAAGTCTCTTCTCCATCCAAGACAATGGTCACTGAAAACATTGACCGGATCGTTTCCTGTAACAACTTTAGAAATGGATGGGTCCCATTCCCGTACGTCGTCTGGGTAGGCCATCATCAGACCATTCCAGCCATGTGTTTGGATGGCTTGAAGGACTTTTCCAAGAGCATCCGGTTTGCAGTGCATAGCTCCGATTATGTCTACTCCACTGTCACCATCATTTTTAAATGTTTCCTTCTCACCTTCAATAGCAAACCGAATCAGGTCTGGCAGAGCATCATCAACGGGAGTTCCAGGATTGTCGTAGACTCGTAAATCACTTTCATGCCGGCCTATTCTCCCAACAGTTCTATCAGTATCAGTGGCCGAAAATCCCACCCAGAAGGGCATTCTGCTGGACTGCACTGCCCGGATAATTGGGACAGTAAAAGTTGGTCCGCCAACCATCTCGAGCAGCATTACATCGACCCCGGAAATTTTTAGGAGTTCAACCAGGTCATTGATGTCACTTTCCCATGACTCTGGGTCTTGCTTTGGATCATAATTATTTGGTCCCTGCGCTGTGTGGTAGGCGATGCTTCCTGCAATGATCACGCTATCTTCAGTTTCTGTTCTGCGACGGGCCTCCATTGCGCATTCCACAGCGCCCCGAGTCAACTCTTCAAAGTCTTGACCTAATCTGTCGCGGTTACCTCCAAAGGTGTGCGTCGTGATGATTCGAGCCCCTGCTTTAATGTAATCCATATGCACTTGAATAAGAGCCTCTCGGTTATCTATAGAGGCACGTCTTCCCTTTCCAGATGACATGGTCACCCCTCGGGCATCAAGTTCCGTAGAAATCGGCCCATCTAGGAGGATTGTCTTATTTCCGCTCTTTAAGTCGGTAAGGAGGTTTTGGTATCTGTGGGATCTTTTTATAGGTTCTGCAATCGTAGTCATAAAGATTCCTTAGGGTGTTGAAGGTAAAAACGATAACTGAATCAGTTAGGTTGATCCCGATGGCATCAATTTGGGAGCCATTCTATAGCACCAAACACCTGAAATAAATTAGGCGTATCTAAACTTTTGCTGGTATAGCTTCTCTTAAGGGTTTGATGTATTCGGTACCAAACCCACAGCAGGTTCCTACTATCTGTACCCCTTGATTTACCCAATTCTGGGCTGCATCAATGTATTCTTCTATTGATTCTTCATTCGATTTTGTTAGGTCCCGCCATTTGATTAATGAATCTGTTGCCCCAGCATCTGGATATGCCATAAGCGGTCCTGACCATTCTTTGATTGCGACTTCGACGGCTCTATTGGCATTTTCGATACGAGAGTGGAATATGGATATTACATCGGGGCCGACAGGTATTACTTCTCTTATGGCTTCAGATAAGGTCATGTCGTCTCTTAGATTTCTTGCGCCAGGATATTTTTTTCCTTCCGCAACATGGGTTGGGTTTTGCTGGCCGCCTAGCATAACTGAGTTATTTGATCCAACATGTGCATTGAATCCAACCCACACGGGAAGACCAGTTTCCTTTGCTGCTTCGGCTTGAATTATTCTGGCCTCGTTGTCGCGCCCCATAGCTTCTACGATGAAAAAATCTACACCGGCCTCGGCCATGATGCTAGTGACCTCTCCGTAATGATCCCTTAACTCTTCAGCAGAGACTCCAGGAGTAGATGAAAATGCTTGGAATCCCATTTCTCCTGTTCTCGGATCTCTGCCTGTTATATTGCTTGATAATGAACCTGCTACATAAATAGATCTATCCACAGAGGCTCTTTGCCTTGCTTCTTGTGCAAGATGTACGGCCCGCGCATTAATTTCGCGTACAAAGTCACCATATCCAGCTCTCTCCAGTGTAGGCCGAAGAGTTGACCAAGTATTAGTTGTGATAATGTCTGCCCCTGAGTTGATTTGGCGCTCATGCATCTGGATTATGCTTGAAGGATGAGTGTAATTTGAGGGCCCACTCCATGCTACAAAATCCATTGGGACACCCATAGAATGCAGTTCAGTACTGACAGCTGCGTCATGGATGATTGTATCCCCTTGATCTAGGCGAGCTTTAAGGTCTTTATATTCTGCCATTTCCCCTGCTCCTGTGAGTTCGTGGATATAACCGATACACATGATACCTGCCAGCACGATGTATGGCATACTCTAGCAAAATATACCTTAGGTGGACTCATTATGAAAATCACCAACATAAATACCTATCATGCCGGTGATGGGCGCCGAAACAACATTTTTATTGAGGTTGAAACAGACGAAGGAATTACTGGTACGGGCGAAGCTTATTCAATAGGGCCCGATAAAAGTGTTATATCAATGCTTGAAGAAATGGAACCTTGGTTTATTGGCCAAGACCCATCTCGGATTGAATGGCTTTTAAGACGGGCGAAAAACACGATGCGTTTTCCTCTAGGGCAAGTGGCATGGTCTGCTATATCCGGGATTGATATTGCCCTTTGGGATATTGCAGGCAAGGTTGCAGGAGTTCCTGTATACGTTCTGCTTGGAGGTAAAACCAGAGACAGAGTTCGTGTATATCATGCGATATATGGTGATTCTCCACAGCGACTCGCTGAAAACGCGCAAAAGCTTGTCGCGGAAGGATATTCTGCCTTCAAAACCAGCCCTTTACCAAGTAATTGGAGGGAGTTGCCTTGGAGGGAAGTTCTTCTTAAAGCTGATGAAAGAATGAAAACAATTAGAGACCTTATTGGAGACAGCCCAGACCTTGCTGTTGATGTGCACGTCGCCATCAGGGAAACATCGAAGGCTTTGGAGCTTGCCAAAGTTATTACTCCCTATAAATTGATGTTTATCGAAGAGCCCGCACGACCTGAATTCCTCGAGTCCAGTGCGGAGCTCCGGAGAAAATTCAGAGTCGCACTTGCAACTGGTGAAAATATTTACGGGGTGCATCGGTTTACTGAATTACTCAATGCTGATGCTGTAGATATTATTCAGCCGGACCTTCTTTGTTGTGGAGGATTCTTGGAAGCAAAGAAAATAGCGGCTATTGCAGAAGCCCACTATGTGACAGTTGCTCCTCATAATCCTCTGGGTCTGATATCTACTGCCGCTGCAGTACATCACTCAGCTTCGATAAATAATTTCGCTATCTTGGAATGGCATGGGGATGACAAAAAAAAGAAATCCGAACTCGTTAATGAATCTTGGGTTCCCAAGGATGGGTATTTTGAATTACCAACGGACGCAGGCATCGGCATGACTTTAAATCATAATGCAATTAAGGAAAATCCCCCACTCCATTGGGACAGGGGATTTGCCTCCTATAGTGATGGTTCACCAGGGTTTCTGTAAAAGGAATAAATAACAGGGAAAAATTAAATGAAAATCACGTCAATAAAGTGTCTTGTCTCAACGGATGAATCATCTGGACACAACTTGGTTTACGTCAAAACCTTAACTGACGAAGGGATTTATGGGGTAGGTGAGGTTTATCATGTTGGCCCTGATATGGCATCTCCTTACTGGGTTCAGTATTTCGAGGAGCAGTTAATAGGCCTGAATCCTATGGAGATCGAGCGTAATTGGGCCCTCTGCTATCAGGGCGCTAGATTTCCGGTAGGTTCTTCTGGTCTGGCAGCCCTTTCTGCTATCGATCAGACTCTTTGGGATATAACGGGAAAAGCGCTCAACAAACCGGTTTATGAACTTTTCGGAGGCAAGGTCAGGGATAAGATCAGAGGGTATTTCGACATACATGGAGATACTCCCGCGGAACTTGCCGAAGATGCCCGAAAATATGTTGATAAGGGCTTTATGGCTCTAAAAGCGAGTCCTTTATCTCCTCAGTGGCGAGATATGAGATGGAATGATGCTTTGGCGGACGCAAGGGAACGGTTCAAAGCTGTTAGGGATGCCGTTGGAGAGGATATTGATATCGGCTTTGATGCCCATGCGGCGATTTATGAACCAATACGTGTTCTTGAGCTCACAGATGTGATGATGGAATTTAATCCATGGTTTATGGAAGAGCCGATAAGAATGGAAAATAGGCATGAAATGGGAGAACTTCGAAAAAAAATGCCATGTGCTTTAGCAACTGGAGAATGTCTTTATACGAAGTTTGAATTATCTGAACTGATAAGGGAAGGTGGAGTGGATATCCTTCAACCTGAAGTATGTATAGTAGGAGGTTTGACAGAGATGCGAAAAATAGCTTTTATAGCGGAGGCGCATGATCTTGTTATTGCACCTCATAACCCAATGGGACCTTTGGCAACAGAAGTAAATCTACATTTCGATGCATCTACCTCAAATTTCCTTGTTCAAGAGTCGAGAAAGTTGACCGCTGCCGAAATATCTTCGGTCACGAAAGTTAGTGAACCGATAGATGGATATTTTCCCCTGCCTGAAGGCCCTGGGCTTGGAATAGATATTGTCGAAGAAAGATTTGTGGAATTTCCATACAAGGCTTCATTCCATCGAGGAGATAAAGTGAATCCGGATAATTCGATCGCGTATATCTAGAATTAAATTCAAAGTGATATCCTTCGCCCCGAGATATTGAGCTTGAGGATTTTTTAGGTAGGGTGATTTAGATGAATTACGATTACATTGTTGTTGGTGCCGGTTCAGCAGGAGCAATTCTTGCCACGAGGTTGACAGAAGACCCCAAAGTGTCTGTTTTACTACTAGAAGCTGGACCAGATTATCCCGACCTCGAATCCCTTCCTGATGAAGTCAGAATTGGCCTTTCCACAGGAGCTGACATTATTACTAAAGACCACAATTGGCAGTTCTGGGGAAATCCTTCTGATAGGGCTCTTCCTATGCCAGTACCACGTGGAAGGGTTATTGGAGGGTCTAGTTCTATCAATGGACAAGTATTTTTAAGGGGAATGCCCGAGGATTACGATACATGGCAGGAGATGGGGAATACAGAATGGAGTTACGAAAAAGTCCTTCCATACTTTAGGAAACTGGAGACAGATCTCGATTATTCAGGGGATTTTCATGGAAGTGACGGTCCCATTATTGCTAGGCGCCATAAACGCGAAGATTGGATTGAATCTCAGAGGGCTTTTTACAATGCGTGCAAAGATGCAGGTTTTCCGGATGGGCCAGACCAAAATCATCCTGATGTAACAGGTGTTGGTCCGACTCCTTTCAACAATCCAAATGGCATTAGGTGGAGTACAAATCTAGGCTATTTATCGATGGCGAGACATCGTTTAAATCTTACTATTAGAGCGCAATGTACCAGCCGTAAGGTTTTGTTTGAAGGGAACAAAGCGATAGGGATGGAAGTGGAGAGTGAAGGAGAGAGCTTTAACGTTTATGGAGATACCATCATACTCAGTGCAGGGGCTGTAGCCTCACCTCAACTTTTAATGCTGTCGGGTGTCGGTCCTGCTGATCAACTCAAAGCCCTAGGTATTAATCTTGTAAATGATCTTCCTGGGGTAGGTCAGAATCTGAGGGATCATCCGATAATGGCAGCTCTATGGTCCGTGAAGGAAAGCCACATTCAAGACCCTGATGCGCCAAGGTCCCAGGTAGCCGCTAGATATACCGCAGCTGGATCGGATCTCAGAAATGATGTGAAATTAGCTTTCAACAGTTTTGCCATTGCAGATAGTCGGATAGAACATAGGAAAGATTCAGCCCCCGCTGGACATGAAGCGGATATTAACACTCCGGTTGGTGTAAAGATTTCGGTGTCTTTGCAATTGGCTGAGAGCGCTGGCTATATGAGACTGGTATCAAACGATATTCATGAACAGCCCGAGCTAAATTTTAATTATTACAGTACAGAGTTTGACCTTAAAAGAGGAAGAGAAGGCTTGTTAAAAGCTATATCACTGGGGGAATCAAGGTACTTTGCAAACATTTTGGATAAACGTCTTCAGCCATCTGATGATCATATAGCAAATGAGGACTCCCTCAATGATTGGATTTTGAGGAATGCCACCACGGGTCAGCATATATCGGGTACTTGTAAAATGGGTCCAGACTCCGACGAATTGGCAGTTGTTAACCAGTCTGGCGATGTCAGAGGTTTGGAGAATCTAAAGGTGATTGATGCTTCGATTATGCCGGATTGTATTAGAGCCAATACGAATGCTACAACCATGATGATTGCTGAAAGGATGTTGGACTTAATTTAGCATTCAAATACTCTAAACCAGATCAAGTTTTTCGGCCTAAAGTTTTATGTGTTTCTCGGACGGCGTTTTTCATTTCCTTCATTAATATCGCCGGAGGTTGAGGAGCCACATTTGTGTATCCGACCCCAAGCTCTACAAGTTGTGAGGCCGTTAAGGGGAAGGCTGGATGGTTCATAGGCATTTGTAGCTTGGTGTTTCCTGCCTGTTTAACTTCGGCGGCAATCCGTTCTACTTCTAAACGTAATTTTGGATCTGAAGGATCTGTTACTCCCAATGTTTGTGAAAGATCAGTTGGTCCAAGAGCCACTAGGTCGACCCCATCCAGTGCGGCAATTTCTGAAACTTGAGAAATAGCTTTCGTATCTTCTGTCATTACTGATAAAAGTATCTCCTCGTTGGAAGTGCGGACGTGATCACCCCATTCCACTGAACCGAACCTTGCTGCCCTAGTGGCGCCAGCTCCCCCTCTTAATCCAACTGGAGGGTATCTGACTGCATCCACCGCTCTTTTTGCTCCTTCCAGACCGTCGACATGTGGAATAACTATGCCTTGAGCTCCCATGTCCAGTACCCTCAATATGAAGCCAGGATCACTATCTGAAACGCGGACTATTGGGGTTATATCTACGAGATCAGCGGCCACAATCATTTGTTGGACGAGAGATAAATCAAAAGCGGTATGCTCCATGTCTATAAAGACAGCATCGAAACCGGAAATACCTATAATTTCAACAATTTGCGGGTCGGCAAGAGCCACATATGCTCCTAGTGCTAACTGTCCCGAATTCATTATCTGTTTGGCTTTGTTATTTCTCAATTTAGCCTCCGTGCGAACATCAAAATTTCATTATATGGCATACTCTTGCGAAAGATGGATAATACCAAGTGGAGATACTCATATGCTTGACGTACTGATACATAGTGGAACCATTATGGATGGGACAGGAAATGTCGGATATGCCGGCTCCGTGGGTATAACTGGTGATTCACTTTCCGTACACCTTGGCGATGTCTCTGATCTTGAAGCTGTGAGAAAAATTGATGCTACTGGGTATGTAGTAAGTCCAGGGTTTATAGATCTACATTCGCACGCGGGTTTAACTATTCTTGGGGAGCCCCATCATGATCCTAAGATACGACAAGGAGTTACGACAGAATTAGTGGGGATAGACGGTATTTCCCATGCCCCTTTTAAAACAACGGAAGAACTTGAAAGGTACATATGGTTGGACTCAGGATTAAATGGATATCCACCAATGCCGCCAGACTGGCTTAGCGTCAGTGAATTATTGAAGAAATATGAGGAGACTGTAGCGGTCAATGTAGCCTATATATTGGGAAATTCTCCTGTGAGGATTTGGGGTGTTGGCTGGGGGCAAAAGGCAGCTACTAAAGCTCAAATTGAAAACATGAAATCGGTAGTTAGGGAAGCTATGGAAGAAGGGGCATGGGGTATCTCAACCGGTTTGGATTATCCCCCGGGGGCGTATGCCTCCACTGAAGAATTGATCGAATTATCGAAAGAGGGGGCTAAACTAGGAGGCTTCTACCACACTCATACTAGGGCCAGTCTAAAGAGTAAAGGTAGACTTGAGCCATGGATGGAGGCTCTTGAAATTGGCAAAGGTGCAGATATTCCGGTCCATCTCACTCATTTTCGCCAAGGATTCCAGGGTGACGGGAGTCATTTAGATTATCTTGGCCTTGTAGAAAATGCCAGAGATTCTGGCATGGATGTGACTTTTGATTGTTATACATATCCTTATTCTGGTACTACGATCACTATTGGGTTCCCCTTTTGGGCAAAGGATGGTGGTCCAGAGCGGCTTATTGAAGCGTTGGAGGATGCAGACGATAGAGCCAGAATGAAAAGAGAAATGTCGGAAGAATCTATTAAGGACAATTGGCTTACCAACTTTAATCAGCCAAAGAACAAAATTTACGAAGGTAAATCAATCGCCGAAATATCAGATCTGAGAAATCAAGATTCGCGAGACGCACTCTTTGATTTGTTGCTGGAAGAGAATCTTGGTATATCAACAGTCGGACTTGGTACTAACCCTCAAACACTTCCTGACTTTGTATCTCATCCTGCCGGGATGATAGCGAGTGATGCTATTCTTTTCGGAGATCATCCGAACCCCAGAACCTATGGATGTTTTCCAGTGGTTTTGGCAGAATTCGTAAGGGCGGAGAAGCAACTGAGACTACCCGAAGCGATTCGAAAGATGACTTCTTTCCCCGCTCAAAGACTGGGACTTCAAAACCGGGGGATAATAAAAGATGGGTTTAAAGCCGATTTGGTTTTATTTAATCCAGATACTGTGAAAGCACTCGCAACAAAGGATCATCCAAAACAATACCCAGTAGGGATTGACTATGTTTTTGTCAATGGAGAGGTGGTTGTAGACAAGGGTGAGAATACGGGTGCTACCCCGGGTAGAGCTCTCAGACGAGGAAGATCTTAGTACTATGCTTACCAATGAGATGAAGACGTTGATAAGAAACCATAGTGCCGGTATGGTTGCCACGGTGAACGCAGATGGAACCCCTGCGGTTTCACCCAAAGCTACCTTTCTAATTCTTTCCGACATTCAGTTGGTATTTTCTAATATTCGATCCCCCAATACGGTGCAAAACATAAAAGATAGACCTAATGTTGAGGTATGTTTTATAGATTTGGTTCTTCGTAAATCAGCGAGGATTACAGGAAGAGCAAAATATATAGAGAAAAATGAAGCTGACCCGGAATTGGTTGGTAAATTTGAACAGGCATATGGGGATTATTTGGATGCAATGTCAGGGTTTGTCATGATTGATGTGATGGAATCAGAGATGATATTCTCTCCTGCCTATGACTTGGGGATAAGTGAGGATGAATTACTGGAATCAAATATGAATAAATTGAACAGTATTTATCAAATAGATCTCTCGTAAATTTGATGATAGATATAAAAAATGACATAGATTATGAAACTGAGATCTTTTCTCAGATAGAGATCGTGGGTCAGAAGATTTCCAATTCATCTTTCGAGCATTGTAACTTTTCCGGGTGTGATTTTTCCGAATCAGAATTTATAGCATGTCGCTTTATCGAATGTGAATTTAAAGATTCCAATTTCAACGTAACCAAATTAACAGGTAGCCGCCTGTTGGAAAGTCGATTTGAAAACTGTAAGTTAACTGGAATTAATTGGACTTCACTCAGCTGGACAGGGATTACGGTTTCAGCTCCAATGACCTTTGAGTCTTGCGACCTCAGTTTTTCAGTCTTTCATTCACTAAGCCTGCCTGGATTAATAATCACAAACGGCAAAGCTTGGAATGCAGATTTTGAGGACTGTGATTTAACCCACGCAAAATTCACGAACACAGATTTAAAGGATGCTCGTTTTAACCGTACAAAATTGAATATGTGTGATTTCAGTGAAGCGACGAATTATTATATAGACCCGAATAGCAATTCGATGGCGGGTGCTAGTTTTTCTTTTCCTGAAGTAATTAACTTGTTGGCAGCGTTTGATATAAACGTAAAAGGACCTTTGTAGAGATACCCTATTTCCCTTAATAAAATTCATGGTCAAACCAAACAAATTTAAGACAATTCCTCTTCCCATTTTGGTTACAAGCTTGGCTGTTGCAGCTGCCTTGCTCGGTGACGCAATGTTATATGTGGTGATGCCGGCAAGACCTGAATTATGGCAGTTAACGATTGTCCAGGTTGGAGTATTACTTTCAGCAAACAGATTAGTCAGGTTGTTCACAAATCCACTTAGTTCTGTTTTTGTAGAAAGATATGGGGTGAATACTCCTTTTCGGATATCTTTGTTGGCTTCTTTGGGAGTATTAGTTGCTTATGCATTTTCAAAAAACTTCCTAGTTTTGATTTTTGCTCGTCTGCTTTGGGGGACCTGCTGGTCGGTATTAAGACTGGTGTCTCAATGGGTCGCTTCGGATCAAAGTACAGAGGAAAACATTGGTTTTAATCTTTCTAGTAATGCATCCGTCATCCGGCTGGGTTCTATTGGTGGAGCTGTGTTTGGTGGAGTTTTGTCTGATTATTTAGGGTACGAAATCGCTTTCATGATTTTTGGGATATTCACGATAATCAGTTTTTTCTTTTGGATTCGAGGCTCTGGCTATCAAAAGAAAGATAGACAGACCAACGAAGGAAGGAAATTGTCTGGGTTTATTGAGGTTTTGAAAGATCCCAGGGTGTTGATTTTAAGCATAGCTAGCATGATATCGGGTCTAGTGTTTTCCGGGCTAGTAGGTGCTACTTTAGGACACTTCTTTAGATATAAATACGGGCTTGAATTTGATTTTGTTTTATTAACATTAGGGGTGGCAACGGTGACAGGATTTGCACTCGGGTTGAAAAGCTTTGCAGAAGTATTTGTAGGGCCTTTCGGGGGATATTTCTCTGATAGATATGGCAGATACAAGACGCTGGTTATATCTGCGTTGTTAACATCCATTGGGCTTATAGGACTTGGGCTATCTGATTCATTGATAAGTACTTTTATTGTCCTAATCTTGGTGTTTGTTGCTGGAGTTATGTTAATGATGCAATTATTAACCTTGGTTGGAGTTGTTGCTGACGATGATTCACGATCGCAGGTGTTTTCTGTATACAACACATTCCAAGATTTTGGTTCGGCTCTAGGACCTTTGGTTGGGCTTTCTTTAATAACCGCAAATCTGCTGCCCTTGGTCTATTCCATTAGTGGGATTTCCTTGCTTTTTCTAATATCAATTACATGTTTATTATTAAATAAGAGATAACTTAAACCTAAATGAAACGTGGTAGATCATTTAAATAGGGGAGTTAATCACTTGACCAATAGAACTGATTCACAGGTAGCCTTGAGAGAAATATGGGGATTTGGTGGTTTAGATGATTCAATCATTGAAGAGGTAAAGCTAACTGGGTTGGAACCCATACTACCTTCTGTTTATAAAACTGGTGTCGCTGCACAAGCAACAATCGCGGCCTCTGGGCTTTCAGCTGCTGAAATATGGAACTTTAGAACAGGTAGAAGCCAAGATTTATCTGTCGATATGAAGCATGCAGCAATAGGTTTCCGCAGCGAAAGATATACTGAAATAAATGGTGATAGATCAAGGACCTTTGCCAGTAGTGGAATAAGTGATGACTCGTCAGAAGTTCATGGATTTTATAAATGTGGCGATGGCGGATGGTTGCAAATACACGGGAACTACCCTGCCCATAAATTTGGTGTTATTGAGGCATTTGATTGTGAGCCTACGAAAAAGGGGGTTCAGGACACACTTTCTACGATGACAGCCTCTGATGCTGAGATTTATCTGACTGGAAAAGGTTTGCCGGCTGCAATGATGCGGACACTTGGTGAATGGGCTGAGCATCCACAAGGCCAAGCAGTTTCAGCTCTCCCTCTCATGGAGATAGAGAAAATAGGTGATGCGAAGCCTCTCCAATTCTCTGATAATCCCAAAAGACCACTGGAGGGAATAAAAGTTTTGGAGTTGACCAAAGTATTGGCTGGTCCCCTAATGGGGCGAACTCTTGCTGAACACGGAGCTAATGTTCTTTGGCTGAATGATCCTCATCTAGATGTAATAGATGGTTTGATAATGGATATGGCCAAAGGAAAATATCCAGCTCACCTGGATCTTGATGATACAAAAGATAAAAGTACTTTTACTGAACTCACCAAATCTGCAGATGTATTTATACAAGGATATAGACCCGGGAGCATAGCTTCTAAGGGATTTTCTCCTTACGATATGGCTGAAATTCGTCCTGGGATAGTTTGTGTTGAAATTTCAGCTTTCAGTCATGAAGGTCCTTGGTCGGATAGACGCGGTTTCGATAGCATAGTTCAAACCGTTAGCGGTATCGGTAGAGAAGGTGGATTGGCGAAAGGTCAAGACGGAATGCTTCATTTGCCCTGTCAGGCTTTGGATCACGGCACCGGCTATCTTGGTGCTTTTGGTGCGATGGCAGGGGTCTTAAAACAAAGGCATGAAGGAGGCAGCTGGAGAGTGAGGTTGTCACTAGCACAAACTGGTCATTGGTTGAAATCTCTAGGCAGGCTCGACGCAATCTCTGCTCCAGATATAAAAAGGAGTGAAATATCCGGCTATTTAAGTGAAGTAGAGTCACCATATGGAAATATTTCCTTTACGACGCCAGTCGCTCAGCTTTCTGATACACCGGGATATTGGTCGCTACCTCCATCCCCGTTTGGCTCATATCAACCAAGATGGCAGTAGGGAATTAGACCTCAGAATTCCAATTAAATGTGTTACATTTCATGAGGACTGAAATCATTAACAAAAAGGATAAATCATGGAGCAGCGACAACTAGGCGACAGTGGACTATACACATCAGCGTTAGGGTTTGGCACATGGGAAATGAGTACAACTATGTATGGCCACATTGACGTCAAAGAAGCCAGTGATGCAGTAAGCGCTGCAATAGATCACGGGGTTACTTTGTTTGACACGGCGGAAGTTTACGGGCCATATCATTCAGAGGAACTTTTAGGGAAGGCTTTAGGTAATAAACGCAACGATATAGTTCTAGTCAGTAAAGTTGGGTTTGAATATGACGATGATGGAAAAAATCTTGGTAGGAACTCCAAGTACGATCATGTTATATCGAGGGCAGAGGGTTGTCTGGAAAGGTTGGGGACTGACTTCCTTGATTTGCTTCTAATCCATTGGCCAGACCATGACACTCCATTTGAAGAACCCATACGTGCCCTGGAAAAGTTAAAAAATGATGGAAAAATTCGGCATTACGGAGTTTCAAATTTCACTCCTGCCATGATGGATGAATGCGAAGGATATGGTCATATGGCAGCAAATCAAGTTGGTTACCACATGTTTGATAGACGCATGGAATCAGCAGTTTTGCCATATTGCAAGGACAATAATATAGGTTTCATGGCATACGGAACTCTTGGGTTCGGTCTCTTATCAGGAGCCTTTACTCCTGAGACCACGTTCGGTGAGGGCGATTGGAGAAGCAGCGGTATGGCATTTCGACTCCCTTTGTTTCAAGAAGAAGAATTTTCTAAGGAACTTAAAGTAGTGGAGAAATTGAAAATCATTGCACAGGATAATGGCAAATCAGTGGCACAAATGGCCATTGCCTGGACTTTAGGTCACCCAGCCGTCTCAGTGGGACTGGTTGGAGTTAGAAACGAAAGAGAACTCAAGGAAAATGTGGCAGCAGTGGATTGGAAACTCAGTGAGGCAACGAGGAAGGAAATTGATGCCGTGTTCGCAGAGGAAGGGGTCACAACTCACGTAGACACTGACCAGGCAATTTAGGATGTAGTTTGAGGCTTTGTTTTATGTCTTGCATTATTATCGCAGAATTTAGATGTAAACCTGGGCGGGCGGAAGATTTTATTGAGTTATGCCGGGCAAATTATCCCGGTACGCGTGATTATGACGGATGTGAATACATTTCCTTGTCGGTTGATCAAGATGACGAGGACACTCTTGTTATGACAGAACAGTGGGTTTCAAAGGAGCACCACAGAAGATATTCTGAATTTCGAGAAGGTGATGGAACATCAGAACGGATAACGGCTATGCTCGCGGCGGAACCTACTTTCAGGTTTTTAGATCTTACAGATGCTTAATTAATGGATATCAATCTTTCTTCTGTGGGGACTGTCAGGTCGACTCGCCATGAACCCACCGATGATTTTTGGGATATGGAAGAAGTTTATCTGGAATTAACCGATGAATTTTCAGAAGAATCTCTGTACGGATTATCAGATTTTTCACACCTTGAATTAATATTCTTTATGGATAAGGTCAATGCGAAAAATATTGTGACAAATGCAAGGCACCCCAGGAATAGACTTGATTGGCCTTTGGTAGGTATTTTTGCCCAGAGGGGTAAAAATAGACCTAACCAGCTTGGCTTGACGGTTTGCAAAATATTGAAGATTGAGGGGAAGAAAATATTTGTGTCAGGCCTAGATGCCGTGGATGCTACTCCAATTTTAGATATTAAGCCGTACGCAAGGGAATTTGGACCCAGGGGGAAAATAGTACAGCCAGAATGGATGTCGCAATTAATGAAAGATTACTGGCAAAAAAGTTAGATGTGATTTAATGCAAGTGCGGTTACTCAGGTGGAATCACCATTGTTTTCAGCATAGCGTGAATATACTATTTCGGTAGATACTCAAACTAGATTAAAAGTGATGATAACCAACACAATAAGAGGTTTTTGCATGGCATATCCGCTTAAATTTTCCATGAGATCACTGAAGGCTATCTTATTGACCACACTGATCGGTTTGTTGTTTGTGACGGTTGGATGCGGTGAACCAGCAGTTGGTCGCGCGGTGGGTGTAGATTCACCGGAATCTTCTACGCAATTAGTACCTCCGGCTCCTTTATCACAAGTTCCTGATCCGTCAATTCCAATGATATCTTCGGGCCCAACTGCGATGGCTCCTCCTGTTGTTCAGCCTACCAAGGTGCCTCCTCCTGTTGTTCAGCCTACCAAAGTGCCTCCTCCTGTTGTTCAGCCTACCAAAGTACCTCCTCCTGTTGCGCAGCCGGATAAGGTTTTACCAACAGTAGAGCCAATTCAAGTTCCAGAAACTGAATCAGATGATCCGAATAGCTTCAATGAATACGGATTTAATGTCTCTCTTGATGAAGACGCTGACTTAGAAGGATCAGACCTATCTGTTACCGGCCTTTTGTCAGAATACGCTGATTTTTCTCAAGGTCTGATGAGCTTCAATTACAATGGTGCTGATATCGCCTTGTCTTGGTTACCTCAAGACGATTTAGATTCTGCTGATTTGGTTGATCTCGGATACTCTTTGTTGGTTGACAGCCAGCCTGAAAATGAGTTTATGCCTTTGACAGATGGTGATATAGAAGTAGACGGAGAGATGGGAAGCTTCGGAGGATTGTTTGTTACTGATTCTGCGGGTACCGAGGCAGGCGGAGGCTTGATAGGTGGATGGATATGTGAGGATCAAAACATTGGCTTCATGTTGATGGTGACCAGCCCAGATTCCACAGTACTTCAGATACGATTTGACCGTATTGTTTCCGGATTTGAATGTCCATAAACATAAATTGAAGGATCTCAAAATGCATAGACTCTTGGTCGTTGTTGCGGTATTTCTGTTTAGCATCTCTACTTTCGGATCAATACATGGCGATGATCCACCTCCTCAGGGTCATCAAGGTGGGCAAGGCCAGCAGGGTCACCAAGGTTCAGCTCCATCCCCTACAGGTCCACCGCCTAAAGGCGACCAAGGCCAGCAGGGTCATCAAGCTGGGCAAGGCCAGCAAGGCCAGCAAGGTGGGCAAGGCCAGCAGG
>RQOP01000057.1 GCA_008373095.1 SAR202 cluster bacterium
AAATTGCCAAAGCAACTACATCCAAATCTCTCATATCCGCCGAATTAATTATGCATATATCATTTCGGTTCACTTGCTTCAGTTTTTCTTCGACTACATCAGGACCACCAATTCTAATTTCATCTATGGAAATGGCTATTACCTCTTCGGAGGATACTTTGCCTTGCGTTTTTTCTTCTATCCAGTCACAAAGGTTAGAGGATTCATATCCAAATGCAGAGTCTTTAGCAAACGGAGTTTGGGCCACTGGAGCAAGCATGCTGCCATCAGAAACATATTGAACGTTATCAATGGTGTAACGCCCGCCTTGAATAAAAAAGGGGATAAATATAATCCCATCGTGGGAATTTCCCATTCCTTCTGCCAGAGCATCGACTTCCGCTGGGAAATGCCCGCGAAGAGTTGAATCAGATCTAGATATTACTGATATAGGTATTTTCAACTGTCGAGACAGTTTACTGAATTCCATACCCAAATCAGTGTTTATTTTGACTGCTTGTTCCTCAGTTTTGGCTCTTGTATTTATCAAGAGGAAAGTCGCCTCTTCTGGTTGATATCTTTCCGATAGAAGAACATCAAGAGACCATTGCGTCAAAAAGGAAGCATTGTGAACTGTTTGGGCCCCAGTGGGATCATCATCCAAAACAAAAACCATTGAGGGATAAGCTTCCAATATCGTCTGAATTTCGGGAATTAAATCTTCAGACCATAAAGGAGGCAAGGAATCAAGAGTTGCTTCTAAAGGGACCGGGTGGTACTGCATAAATACCCCAACTCAAATTACACTAATCTTGAATGCGCAACTTCTGTTAAATTGTCTCTATCCAGCTAATCCCATTCAGGCAGGTTCAAACATAGGAAGAGCTATCTCTCCATCACCCTGTTCTTGCCAAACTACTTTTACCCGCATACCAATTTTTATATCTGTAATTGGATTATCCACATTTACAATATTGGTCATCATTCGGAAACCCTCATCCAAGTCCACATAAGCAACAGCATACGGTCCTAGGTCTTTAAAGGCAGGGTGGCGACTTTGCATAACAACGCTGTAGGTGTATACAACGCCTTCACCTTTTGAAGTATTCCATGTTGTCTCTAAGGTCCCACATGTGTCACAGTGAGCTCTCGGGTAAAAAATCACCCTGTCTGTGCAATCAGCATTGTCGCAGGTTTGGTACACAAGGTCTTTTTTCTTCGTTGCTTCCCAAAAGGGTTCTGTATCAGGTTCAGGAAATCTTGGCTGAGGTCTCAATGTCATCTCTAATTCTCCTAATCTATTAATCGGCCGCGAGAATGGTCGGTGAAGTAGCATGTCTAGCACCCAACTGGCCACCATTCCCAACTGCCACTGCCAATTTGGCATTGTCCACTTGAGAATTTGATTCTCCTCTCAATTGTCGAGTGGCTTCTAATAACAAGAAAATACCTCTTTCGCCCGGATGATTTGACGAAAGGCCTCCTCCATCAGTGTTGAGAGCAGGACCTCCGGTTTGATCAAATTTAAGTATTCCTTGACTCACGTAATCCCCCCCTTCTCCCTTTTTACAGAATCCCAAATCTTCGATCATGCACATCACAGTTATAGAGAAGGAATCATATGCCATAAGAACATCCATTTCACTTGGCGATACTCCTGCATCTTCAAACGCCCTAGGCCCCGATTGTCCGCCCGCACTAACAGTGATATCACCTCCATTTTCTCTATACTTTGTGGCTTCTGCCCCTCCAATTATCCATACCGGTGGTTTCTTGCAATTTCTGGCAACTTCTTTGGAAGCTATAACCACTGCTCCTCCCCCGTCAGAAACCATGCAACATTCGAGCAAATGCAAAGGCCATGCAATCATCCTCGAGTCCAGCACATCCTGTGTGGTAATTTCATTGACCCCGACAAACTCGAGATCTGTCATTGCTTTAACCGCTTCTGGATTTCGCATCGCATGATATCTAGTCGCCACAGAAATCTCGGCAAATTGTTCATTTGTAGTGCCATATTGGTGCATATGGCGCGCCTTCACCATTCCGTATCCCGATATCAAAGTCATTCCCCACGGGTCTTCCATATTATTGAAAGGGGTGGGAGAACCTTGGCCAGTTGCTCCAGCCGTTCCAATCGCTCTCCGATCAGAATGAGATGTCGAACCATAGGTCAGCAAAGCAACGCTCGCCTTTCCAGAAGCGATCATAGTAGCGGCATGGTGCGCTTGAAATTCATAGGAAGTCCCACCGACACTGGTGTTATCAATTAACCTTGGGTTCAAACCCAAATATTCCGAAATGCCAAGTCCCCCGATGTTCTGATGGGAACCGGTGTCATAAACCGCATCAACGTCTTGCCATGAAAGGCCTGCATCCTCTAATGCCTTAGAAGCAGAAGCAGCCTTAATTTGCAAAGCGCTGACGCCTGGCGCTACTCTTAGCGGATATTCATGTATTCCAACAATTGCAGCTTCCCTAGTTTGTGCCATAAGTAATCCCTCAAGTAAATGGTATTAATAATCGAAGTGAAGTTAGCACATGCCTTCTAAGCAGTCAAACCAATATCTACCGCACCAATTTGTTGTTCCAAATTAAATTGTCCGATACCCTCGTATGATGGCTATGGGAATTCAAGAAAATGAATATTCCTGCACAAAGTGCAACAAACCTTTGCTCTCGACGTTAGCTTCCTATTGCCAAAATTGTGGTGAATACATAGGAAACCAAAATCCTTCCTTTTTGGATAACTCCTCAATTGGTAGAAACAATTGGTGGATTTGGGTGGTATTCACCATTATTTTTGTAGTTGTGTGGCAGGTAATCGGATCACTTCCCTTGGTTGGACTTTGCGGGATACTCAACGTCGTCAAAGTAGGAACCTATACTTGTGACTTTGAAACACTTGTAATCGCAGGAAATTCAAAAGCTCCGAATTTTCTGATGATGCATATTACTTTTATTGTAGGAGCAGCAAGCTTCTATATTTTCTTAAACCTCTTACACGGCAAAAAGTTACTGCAAGTTTTAACCGAACGAGTACGATTTGACTATAAAAGATGCTCATTTGCATTAACAATGTTTTTTTTATTGGGTGGGATCTCCTTAACAGCCAATTTAATGTCAGGTTCCTCTGATCTAAAAATTCGGGGTGAAGTCCCAGATTTATTGGTGATAGGCATAATGGCCTTGGTACTCGTGCCAATACAAGCAGGGTTGGAAGAGGCATTCTTCAGAGGATATTTGATGCAAGGGTTTTCCTTGTTGATCAAATCACGACTTACAATATTAATTGTCACGTCCTCAATTTTCGCTTCACTGCACCTTATGAACCCAGAACCTTGGTCCTACGGTATATTACCGTATGTTATTTCTGTTTTCCTTGTCGGATTATTCATGGGTTTAATAACACTGGTTGACGGGGGAGTGGAACTAGCGGTAGGGGTCCATATTGCAAATAATTTATGGGTACATCTTATAGTAGGTTTGGAAAAATCAGTCATACCAAGTTCATCTCTTTTTATCGCAGATCAAAAAAATTTAGAGATACTGTCAACTGTTGTACCTTCCCTAATCCAATATGGAATCTTGACAGGGATATTTGCACTCAAATACAAATGGTTTCAAAAACTTAAAGGATATCCTGCCTCTTAACCTATTGATAAGTAGCATAATCGAAACTATAGTTTTTCGGATGCTAATTGGATTAATAACGGACACACATCTTCCTGGAAGGGTTAGAACCCTAGGTGAATTAGGTGACCTCCCAGAAAAATTTCTCTCTGGAATGGACTTGATTCTTCATGGGGGAGATTTAACTTCTCCTATGGTTTTGGACTGGTGCGAACAATATGCTCCTGTAATCTGTTCAACGGGTAATAATGATCCAATTCCTGATCCCAGAATGAAAGAGGTTCAAATACTCGAACTTGAAGGTTGGACAATCGGAATGATCCATAGTCTTGAAGGTCAATTTAGACCAATCGAAGATCTTCAAAAATTATTCCCCAAACCTGTACAAATCATGATCTCTGGGCACACTCATCAAGAACGATTGGAGTACAGGGACGGTGTCCTGCTAATAAATTCAGGAAGTATCACATTCCCTCGACATAAAGAATTACGATTGGGAACCGTAGGAACACTAGAACTGCATCCTGGTAAAGCCAAGGTCGAAATATTTCCGTTAGGAGAGACTCCAGGTAGTCCCAATCCAGGAGTTAATCTTTCAATAGAAATTACAGATGGCGTCGTAACCCATAGTGAAGGCCCCGTTATGCTGAGTAGCCAATAAGCAAATGCTAAACTACCGCGTATTTTTCAGGTGTAACTGATCCGTCGGAGTCAATTACGAAAAAATTTACCGTGGGAGAGTCTTTGTTTTCTAATGAAATCAACACATACCCAAAATCGACCCAGCCGGACTCTACGGCCATCCTGACATCAGTATCAGACGGAAAAGCAGGACTGTGAGTATGTGAATGATAGAAATACATCAGATCCAAACCCCTATCATCAGCGTCTTTCATAACTTCTAGTTGTTCCTTCGGATCCATAACGTATCTAAATGGACTAGGAGTGGAATTTTTTACCCTGTACAGATGAGTCACCGCTTCACCTTGACCTGCCAATATTCCACAGCATTCATTAGGATCATCCTCTCTCGAATGTTGAATCATTTCATCAATGTGTTTTTGAGATATCTGCTTCAACCTTTTCTCCTAAACTTCTTAAATAAAACCAAATCTTTAATCATCTGAATAATTCCGCCCGAACCAGTCGATCGTCTTTTTTCTACGCAGCTAACGCAAGTGCAAGCCGGTGGGTGGTCGTAATGCCAGCTAGAGCGACCCATAAATATATTTTCCCTTTCCTAGTTTTCCATTCTGATGCCTGACCTTGGTGGCCCAGCTTGATGAAAATTATTTTGTCTCCAGGCCTCATAGGCAATAATTGAAACAGAGTTTGCAATATTTAAGCTTCTATTTCCTGGTTTCATAGGAATAAGTAAGTGCCTTTCGCGCGGTATCGTATCTAGAACAGCTGGTGGAATACCTGAAGATTCTGGCCCAAATAAATAAGAATCATTACTTCCAAATTTTATATCACTGTAATATCTTCGCGATCTGGCAGAGGTGGCGTAGCAAATTCTTTCGGGATATTTTTTCACATAGTCTTCCAAATTTTCATGCTCTGTTACCACCGTTAAATCTGAATAATCCAAAGACGCTCTTCTTAATTTTGCTTCCGTAAGTTCAAAGCCCAAAGGACGAATCAGGTGCAACTCAGCACCAACATTAGCGCAGAGTCTAATTATATTGCCGGTGTTGTAGGGAATCTCAGGCCTATAGAGAACAATATGCACAGCATTACCATTTACTTATTAAAATTTATTTCAGTATTCTAGTTCAGACAATACATAAGAGACCAACTATGACAATCTCCATCCAATTGTGGCACAATGGACGTTGCGCGCTAATGACAAGGTTAATTTTGTCTTGCGAACGAATCTCAGGAGGAAAAAAATGGCGAATTACCTAGACGGTAAAGTTGCAATAGTCACCGGATCTGGTAGAGGAATTGGGGCGGGAGTAGCGAAGCAGTTGGCATCGGAAGGAGCCAAGGTCATCGTAAATGATATCGGTGCTGCATTAGACGGAGAAGGCAGTTCAAACACCCCAGCAGAGCAAGTTGTAGAAGAAATAAAAGCTGCGGGAGGAGAAGCTACACCAAATTACACTGATATATCAACAATGGAAGGCGGAGAGGCTATCGTCAAATCCGCTTTGGACAACTATGAAAAGTTAGATATTGTGGTCACGGTAGCTGGAATATTGAGAGATAGAATGATTTTCAATATGACAGAGCAAGAATGGGACGATGTCATCAGGGTGCATTTAAAGGGCACTTTTACGGTTTGTAAGTATGCCTCGATCTTATATCGGCAGCAAAGAAGCGGGCGAATTATAACGTTCGCATCGGAGTCAGGCCTGATAGGAAATACAGGGCAAGGCAACTACGCAGCCGCCAAATCAGGAATCGCAGGTTTCACAAAAGTTGCCGCGAAGGATCTAGGTCGGTACGGAGTAACAGCGAATTCCATTTCCCCTAGGGCAAATACAAGAATGACCCAGTCTGTGCCTGATTCTGCAAGACAATTACGAGCCGATAGACCAGAGGACAGAGAAGCTGCACCCCCACCTTCACAAATGGAAGCTGAGGATGTAGCACCATTTGTAGCATATTTGGCCTCTGACCAGGCAGCCAATATCAATGGTCAGACTTTCCTAGTCTATGGAGGAGCCATTACTAAGCTTTCCCTGCCAAGGCGGGTTCGTACCATTTTCAAACAAGGAAGATGGGATGTAGAAGAACTTAGAGAACTAGCTCCACAACATCTCACACAAGGCTTAGTTAACCCATCTCCACCACAAGCACCAAAATAGTGTTGGTGAAGTAGATAGGTTTAAAGAGCAAAAAAAGTCAGGAGTAAGAAAGATGGGAACCCTTCTTAAAGATAAAGTAGCAGTAGTAACCGGTTCAGGCCGTGGCATAGGTCGTGGCATTGCCTTGTTGCTCGCAGAAGAGGGCGCAAAAGTGGTGGTGAACGATCTTGGTGGTGCGGTGGATGGAAGTGGCGATTCTGCAGCCCCCGCTGACGAAGTTGTAAATGAAATTAAAGCAGCCGGTGGTGAGGCAGTAGCTAACTATGATTCTGTTTCAGAGATGGCCGGTGGTGAAAATATCGTCAAAACAGCCCTAGACAACTTCGGCAAATTAGATATCGTTGTCGCAGTGGCTGGAATTCTTAGAGACAGAATGCTATTCAATATGACAGAAGAAGAATGGGATGCAGTTATTGCTGTTCACCTTAAAGGAACCTTCACTGTGGCCAAGGCAGCATCAATTCTATTCAGACAACAACGGAGTGGAAGAATAATCAACTTCTCTTCTACATCCGGATTATATGGAAACTCCGGTCAGGCAAATTATGGCGCAGCCAAAGATGGCATAGCAGGATTTACAAGGGCTATTGCCCGTGACCTGGGAAGATATGGAGTTACAGTCAATGCTATATCGCCAGGAGCCGACTCTAGAATGACCCAGACTGTGCCTCAATCAGCAAGAGATATCAGAGCGGCCAGCGGAATCCAAGCCAATTCTGCGGTAACACCACTAGAATTAAATAGAGCACCTGAAGATGTTGCTCCTATGGTTGCATGGCTAGCCTCAGACGAATCCAAAGATGTGAACGGACACGTGTTTCACTGTCAGGGAGGCCAGATCTCTCTAATGAGCAACCCGACGGAAGAACGAACACTAAGAAAAAATGGTAGATGGACTGTTGAGGAAATCGACGCTATGTTTTCAGGAACCTTAGGTATGGATATGGACAATCCAGCTCCACCGCAAGCCCCTAAAGAGTAGTCGTTATACAACAAATAGCTATCTTAAAATGGCCGTCATCCGATTAGCAGACACAAAAGCAGATGCTCGTCAGGTGGCGGCTATTTATTTTCCTTACGTAGTAAACACTCCAATAACATTTGAAACAGAACCGCCTGACGGGGCTGAAATGTCTGTGCGAATGGAAAATGTTGTTAGGAGATACCCCTTTTTAGTTTGCGAGCATCAAAATGAGATAATGGGCTACGCCTACGGAAGTCAATTTCGAAACAGAAGCGCTTACGACTGGATAGTCGAAACAACCGTTTATGTCAGGGAAGCAGCTCATGGCCTGGGAATTGGAAAAGCTCTTTACGCTTCGTTACTGGAATGTTTGACATTGCAGGGGTTCACTTCTGCCTTTGGTGTTATTGCTTTGCCAAATGATCCTAGTGTTTCTCTACACAAACATTTTGGTTTTACAAAAGACTATCTAATGCTTGATGCAGGCTACAAAGACGGTCAATGGTATGACGTCGGGTTCTGGAGGGTAACTTTAAATAACCCGAACGACAAAATGTCACCAGTATTAACAATTGGTGAAATAGGGAAAAGTGCAACTTTTATAAAGGCAGTTGCTAGTGGTGAACAATTTCTGAAATTAAATTGAAATTTATTTTGGAACAGCAATAATTTCAACGGTTTCGATTACATCGCCAGGTAGGCTGGCAGTTGCAGGGTCCCGGGGTACGATATTATTCAATACATCCATACCTTGTATTACTCTGCCAAACACTGAATGGCATGAAGCACTAGCACAGTCTTTCGGTGTTCCGTCTTCATTTAATCCGTCCAAAAATGGCGCTTCCCTATATGTGATGAAGAATTGGCTCCCGTTAGTTCCTTGGCCATCTGGCAGAAGACCTGAATTAGCCATAGATAATATACCAGCCGAATCATGTCTTGCTTCTGCGTGAAATTCGTTGCCAATAAAATATCCAGGTCCACCTCTACCTGTACCTGAAGGATCACCTCCTTGCGCCATAAATTCCGGTATGACTCTGTGAAAGGTAACCCAATCATAGTAGCCTTCTTCAGAAAGAAAAATAAAATTATTTACCGTAACGGGAGCTTTATCTTCGAATAAATCAATCTTTATTTCTCCACCCCCATATATTTTTATAATCGCTGAATAATCTTTGTCATCTTGCAACGTAATTTCAGGAGCTGAATCCCAAACCATTGGCTCAGGCATGGAAGGTAATTCCGGTTTAGAAAATTCAACTTGTTTCCCAAAATCCCATGATGACATTTCAATATCCACCTCTATTGTTACCTCTTGTCCATCTGGACCTTTAACTCTCTGGCCTCCTATCGCCATCCCGGTAATCAAAATCCTTACTACCTGATTTGTATCAGAATCAATCCAAAGATCTAGTTTCAACGTACCAATCGAGTCTTCTAATACAGGAAGCAATTGGCCCAAAATTTCTGATTTCAATTCAATGGTAATTCGCTGAGATGAGGTTCCTCCAGATTTCTCAATACCAACAAATTCACCCTCAACATCATTGTTGTTAATCAAATTAATA
>RQOP01000058.1 GCA_008373095.1 SAR202 cluster bacterium
CCTACCGCCCTTCCAACATTTACACCAACACCAACTGCCACCGCGATGAATATTTTGGAAATCGCCAATAAAAAAGTTGTTAGAATCATATCCGGAACAAGTGGCGGCAGTGGGGTATTAGTATCAAGCGGAAATGACCAAACTACCCTGGTTATAACGAACGAACACGTTATAGAAAATGCTTCAGACATGCTCATAGAATTGTATGATGAAAGTAAATATGAAGGCCTTATCCTATTTGAAGACAAAGAAATAGATATCGCCGTAATTGAGATAATGGCCGCCAACCTCGAATATTTCCCAATAATTCTTGGAGGCTCGCCCAATATAGGAATGGATGTATATGCTCTGGGCTACCCACTTAACGCAAATTACTCGGTTACTTCAGGTATAGTCTCGGCCAATCTATACGAGGAGAAAAGCGGTATACAGCTGGTTCAAACTGACGCAGCCCTAAATCCAGGCAACAGTGGAGGTGGCTTGATTAGTAGGGAAGGTAACCTAATAGGAATTAATACAAGTAGAAAGGAGGAAACCTCAACCGGGCGGATCATCAACAACATTGGGTACGCCACACTGATTGATGAGGTATATAACAGAACACCTCATCTCTTCACAATCGACACAAACGATTAAGATTTTTCTAAGTCCTCTAACCTGATAACAACTCCGACTGTCTTTTCATTCTCTCAGGATGCTCAGTAGCAAATTTGGCTACCGCATCAAAAATAGAATTTGGATCCAATCGAGCTTCTTTCAGGACTTCCCCTTCAGATCCCCCACTCAACCAGACATCGTCATGGTCAGACACAAGTGAGTATTCTTCCGTAAGTGGTCCAACTCCGGTGACAGGCCACATCCTCTTTGTTCCAGTACTAACTATCATCATATTGTACTTAGCCGATTCAGGAAGCACTTCATCTCTGTATTGCTTGGACTGCCTATTAAATAATTCTTCGGAAACAGCCGCTATGATTCGCACATTATGTCCAGCCTCTTTTATTGCATCCATCTGTGCAACCAAATTGCTTGTACACGATGAGCCTTGGACCACTATATATCCTTCCTTTGGCTTTGAAGGATCAAAATCCTTCAAAATATAGAATCCTTTTGCTGCGGCTTTAATATCTGAATCAGCCAGCTTTGCTCTATCTATCACAGGAAAATCGGGTCGAGCGACTTCTAGGACTATTACCCCGACTTTTGGATCCCTTGCTGCTATTTCAGCAGCAGCCAGATACCCAGGCGCCACATCGTTGTAATCCCAAAAGTTCAAATTTATCACTTGATCCCTCGGAAAAAGCTTCCAAACTTGTGGAGAAAAAATACCGAAATGAGTACGGGCATCTGCGGCGGTTTCAGGCCCCGAATGACCTGCAAGAATATTCAACACACCCAACCTAAACGGGCTATCTTGGTTTTGCTGGCTCCATACCCTAACGGGTAGATACATGAGTGGGGTAAAAGCCCCATATGTACCGCTAAGCGCCCACACTCCTGAATGCTTTTCTGGGTCAAGTGAAGCAGATTGGCTGACGAGCCCAACCGCTGTCGATACATTCCCAGCTTCCTGTATTGCAGACCGTAATCGAATTCCTGCTGGATTCGTCACTGGATCAAATTCTCCCCATAGAGAACCCTTTTCCACGTTAATGGAGTCAGCCAAGTCAGCTGCAGCCAAAACAAGCCTATTGTCAGTAACATAATTGACCCATTTAACTATCTCTGAAATTGCCCTTCGACTCCCTTTGGCAACACCAGGCTCCTCAAACATTTTTATTTCTACCTCTTTCTGTTCTCCAGAAATGGGATTGGTAGCTGTTACAGTTTTTGGATCTATAGATAGAGTCCTATAATCTAATCTTTCATCCAGAAAAGGATCTTTACTAGTATCTATACGGGTGGTGAGCTTGTCTTCTACTAGCTCTCCAATCTCTACCAGCCGATCCGCGACCCAATCTCCTAGTCCATTTTGATCCAGTACTGACATCGCTATGTCTATATTGTCTTTATATTGAATCAACCTTTCCTTTTCATCCGAAACAGGCCCATCCCCAATACCTTTAAACTTAACCCCATATCGATTCTCAAAAGTTGAGGCCAAAGCTGCGAAATAGTCTGAATTCATAGCAAAAGTATAAGGATGGCTTTGGTAGCTGATTATTTGATTTCCATATCCAGGTATTTGGCCATTCTCAGCTCCAGGCCACCATCCTTTTGTCGTTTTACCCACCAATATCATGGGCCTTCGATCAGACGGATCTGTGTCTTCCATCGCTTTAAATGCAGCAACTACCTGCTCCATGTCATTAGCATCTTCCACCGTAAAGACATTCCAGCCATAGGAAGTCCATTGATCAACTATTCGGTAGGAATCGTACTGAGGCTGTATAACCCCACCAACCAATTCATCATCAATGCCCGCATTGTTATAAGACATCAAAACACGCAAACGCTTCCCAACCTGCTGGGCCACGGCTTGTGTCTTCATTTCCTGAGAATGCCCTGAGGTCATAGCAAACTCACCTTCCACCGCCATCACTTTAGGCGATTCCGGAGCACCGATAATGTCCCAGAAAGTGGCTTTACCAGCCGCAGTAGCTATCCCAATACCCGAAGGACCACCGTTCACATCATTGGTTACGTCTGTACTCTCAGAATGACCAGATAAAGCTCGAATCCCTCTGACTTTTGCTTGCTTCATTGAAGGATGTTCTGTAAGGCCGTTTTCTGACAATATAGTTTCCATACCTTTCTTTGACCTTCTAAATCCAATGCAATCTATCGGAAGTAGTGTCTGGTCGTAGTCAGCTAAATATTTTTTGTCACCGGTCGCCTGGTGCTTTCTATACAAAGCCTCCCCGAGTACCATCCAAAGTGCATAAGTAACCGGCGCATTGTGCCCACCAGCTAGCATAAATTTATCTGAAAATGGATGCTTTGGTCTCCTGTAATCGTATTTTAGTCCTCCCAATTCGGGACCGATTAGGTGAGACGCAACAGTGTAGGGCGTATAGGCCAAGGGTCCGCCAAAATGGCCGGTCTGGCAATAATTGCCCATTAAAACCAATGTCATAGCCGTTACAAACGACACATCATCTAAATATTGCTTATCAAAATCGGGTAGAGTCACTTCACGTGCATCAAGGACTGATGACAATGTGACTGTGCTTACTTTGGGCATCTGCTAATTACGTCCTGTTTATTATTTACCGTCACTCCACGGGTTACCCTTCGAAATTAGAGAATCACCTACTATTTATTAAGTAAGTATCTCTATTAAATTCTCAAGGTAAAAACCGGCCCTTGAATCTTATTGGAGGTAAGTCTTTCAGTCAACCAAATTTTACGAAGTAGGCAGTCAGTCAAATGGATGAAAATTAGTCAGATTTAGGTTCTTTTCATAGGTTCGGGCGATTCTACAAAGTATCTCTTCTGATAATGGATGACCCGACACTTGGACGCTGAGCGGTAACCCGTCACGATTGAGGCCAGCTGGAACCGATACTGTTGGATATCCATTGTAGTCAAAAGGAACCGTAAATCTTTGAAATGAAGTACCCCTTCGATTATCCATAGGGCCATAGCTAATTGAGTCATCTACGTCATGAGGAGGTCTTATCACTGTTGGAGACAACATAGCATCTATGCCATTAAATGCTTCTCGAATCCTGCCATTACACAATCCTCTCTCACGAGAAGCGTCTATGTAATCTTGGGCTGATACCGAAGTACCATGGTCTAGCCAACCCCTAAACCAGGGACCATATTCAGCAGATCTTTCGGGGAAAAATTCAGAATGTGCGTTCAGTGCTTCAGCTGTACATATTGTCTGCCAGGCTGGTAAAAAAGAATCAATGCCTTCTAAATCAATATTTTTAATTATTGCACCTTGGCTTGTTAAAATATCAGCAGCATGGCGAACAGCTTTCACAATCTCCTCGTCCACACCTTCCTCCGAATACACTTCCGAATACCCTATTGTGATGCCATTTAAATTTCCGTTTTCAATATCGGTAAAATTAGGTGGATCTACAGGAAAGGTAGTGAGATCATTACTGTCAAAACCAGACAAACACCCCAGAATAAGGGCAGCATCTCTGACGTCCCGAGTCATTGGGCCTACGTGATCTAATGTCTCTCCTAAATCCAAAACACCGTACCTACTCACTCTACCGTAGGTTGGTTTAATCCCTACTAAACCACATGCTGCGGATGGGAATCTGATAGATCCCCCAGTATCACTACCAAGGGACCCGGTACAAAGACCAGCAGCTGTTGAGACTCCTGAACCGCTGGATGAAGAGCCAGTCCATTTGTTGGTATCCCAAGGATTTTTGGGCACAGACCTTCGCGGATTATATCCACCCATCGCACCTTCAGTAAGATTCAACTTGCCAAGAATCACCGCACCAGCAGATCGCAATTTGGAAACGACTGTAGCATCATAATTTGGAATATTTTCCTCCAATACTGCAGTGCCTCCCATGGTTCGAATTCCTTTGGTATAACACAAATCTTTCACGGCAACCGGAATACCATGGAGAGGGCCGCGAATATTCCCGCTTGACCATTCCGCCGACAAAAGTTCTGCCTGTTTTAATGCTTCATCTCCCATAACAGTTGCATAGCTTAGGTACGTTGAATCAAGGGCATCAATCCGATTCAAAAAATGTTCCGTTATCGTAGTTGGGGTTTGTTCCCCGGAAGAATATGAATCCGTTATTTCTTGAATGTTTTGATAATGAATCTGATCTTTACTCAAATTTCTATCCACAATGCCTACATCTTTCATTTTCACTGGAAAATATCGTTTTGGCATCGATTTCCTGTATTGCAAAATCAATTAAAATCCGAAGAGCCTTCGAATCATCTGGCAAACCAAATTCCACTGCCTGCTGGGTCAACCATTCTGCTTGATCGGTCTCTACCGTTACGGTTATATCCGTTTTTTCATGAGCCATTATTTCCTCTCCATTTCAAATTGCCCTATTATAACCACGAAAATCTAAACCATATACGTTTATTTGTAGACCAAAGTCTAAAACCTATATATATGTTCATTAAGGATATACGGAGGAGTCAAATGTCGAATGAGGATCATAATTGGGAATTTGGAATTCGAGATGATGGGCATTCAGTCATAACTGAAGCTGATACCAAACCAGTTGTATTGGGTGAAGGCAAATTCCAATATGAAGTGTCTGGACTAAATTGGGGAAATCTTCCAGAAGGTTGGGTATACAAAGAAGCCACTGCCGTGGACGTAGACTCGAAGGACAGGGTATATGTCTTCAACCGTGGAACAACCCCAATGATTGTGTTTGATTCGGAAGGAACTATCGTAGACACGTGGGGTGATGGAGTATTTTCAAACCCACACGGGGTTACTGTTGGACCCGACGACGAGATCTATTGTGTGGACAACGGGGATCATACAGTCCGGAAATTTACTTCCGATGGCAAATTACTTTTAACTGTGGGAAATCCAGGTCAATCCGCACCGCCAATGAGTGGAATACCTTTTGCTAGACCTACCCATGTGGCAGTTGAACCCAATACAGGAAATTTTTATGTTGCTGATGGCTATACTAATGCTAGCGTTCATAAATTTTCGCCAGACGGCAAATTACTGCTTTCATGGGGAGAGTCAGGAACTAATCCCGGTCAGTTCAATATAGTTCACGGCGTGAACGTAGACTCAAATGGATGGGTATACATTGCTGACAGGGAAAATCATCGAATACAAGTTTTTGACAGCAATGGAAAATTTGAAACGCAATGGATAAACCTTTCCAGGGCCGCAATAACTACGATAGATTCTGGTACTGGTGAAGAGCTGATGTACATTGGGGAATACTTTGCCGGCATCGGATCCAACGATATGGGAACTGACCTGGGACCCAGGATTTCAGTTCTAAACCTGAAGGGTGAAGTGTTAGCCAGAGTTGGTAGGCAAAGTTATGGGGAGCAAAGCGGTAGGTTCTTCTCGCCTCACGGTATAGCGGTGGACTCAAAAGGTGACATATATGTGGCAGAGGTTTCCTGGAGCGACTATGGAAGCCGAATGGATCCCCCAAGAGAATTGCGATCCATGCAAAAGCTAGTCAAGGTTCAATAGCACAATAAGGGTCCCATAAAAAATGGGACCCTTCATTTTTTCAAGCTAAGATTTACCTAATGCTTTCAGCCCAGCCTCCAAGGTCTCGACGATATCGTCCACATCAAAAACACATCCACCCCAAGTCCCTCCAGAAGCGGATTGGAGCGCAGCCCAAAGCCGGGTATCTTCAGGAAGTTTAGGATGAGGAGACAGATCTTCTGGCATAGGCCTTTCAGCGAGTTCTTTATCGCCCCAATCTGAACCCATCACATTTCCAGATTCCCCGACAAGATTAATGGAGCCTGACAAATTAACTCTGTCGACGATTATTTCTATTTGATCTCCATCTTTCAATTTTGCTATTGGGCCACCAGCCAGGGCTTCTGGGCCAACATGTCCGATGCACGCACCTGTAGAAACTCCAGAAAATCTAGCGTCAGTTATTAAAGCGACATTTTTCCCGTAAGAAAGATGTTTTAAGGCTGCCGTAATCTGGTAAAGCTCCTCCATACCTGTTCCTCGCGGTCCTCCACATTTAACAACCATGATGTCGCCAGCTTTAATTTTCACAGAATCATCATTACTTTTTATCGCTCGTATTGCATCATTTTCGGACGAAAACACCCTTGCAGGGCCAATGTTTCTATAAACCCCATCGTCATCTACCACTGAAGGGTCTATAGCAGTACTTTTGATGACCGAACCCTGTGGGGCGATATTTCCCATAGGAAAAGTGACTGTACTGGTTAGTCCCCTTTTCTTAGCATCCTCAGGATTCATAATCACATGATCTGGATCAACAGAATTAACCTCGGAAAGCCTTTTCCTAACGTCATGTCGCCTTTCCGAATCCTCCCACCAATCTAAATTTTCTCCCAGTGTTTGACCCGTTACTGTCTGCACCTTGGTATCTAATAACCCCATTGATCTCAGATGGAGCATTACTTCCGGAACCCCACCTGCTGTATATAGCTCGGAAGTAGGAAACCCAACAGGTCCATTGGGAAGAACATCAACTATCCGTGGAGTATTCTTATTTACAGTATTCCAGTCATCCACTGTCATTCTAGTCCTGCCGGCAGCATGAGCTATGCCCGGTAGATGTAAAAGCAAATTGGTAGACCCCCCACAGGCTGCGTGGACAACCATTGCATTTCTTAGAGCCGCGTCCGAAATAATATCTGAAGACAATGTATTTCTTGATTCCATAAGGACCAGGGCCCGTGCACTACGCTGAGCAACATTTTTCCATGCAGTCGTTCCTGATGGGCACAAAGCACTATGAGTGATGGCCAATCCCAATGATTCTGCAATGACTTGAGAGGTCCCCGCTGTCCCCAAAAAATGACATCCACCTCCAGGAGAGGCACATGCTTTACATCCAACATCTTGAGCATATTCCAAGGTTACTTCCCCTTGGGCAAACCTAGCTCCTATAGATTGAATCATGCCGGTGTCTTCTCCTTCACGTATTGCCAAGGTAGACCCGCCGGGTACTATAACAACCGGTAGTTCCTTGAGGCCAGCTAGGGCCATCATCATTGCAGGAAGACCTTTATCACAGGATGCTATTCCTAATATGCCTTTAGCCGTCGGTAGAGATCTAGCTTGTCTTCGAAAGACTTGGGCAGCATCATTGCGGTATGGAAGAGAATCCATCATTCCTGTAGTCCCTTGAGTCCTCCCGTCACATGGATCTGAACACATTAGGGAGAAAGGAATCGTTTTCGCATCTTTAAATTCACGGGCCGCCGCCTCCACTTGTAGGGCTAGCTCAAAGTGCCCTGTGTGTAGACCCAAAGCAATCGGGGATCCATCATTATCCCGAAGGCCACCAGAGGTAGATAATATAAGGAAGTGCTTTCTCAGAAGCTCAGCAGGGTTCCATCCCATTCCAGCATTTTGACTCATCCCGAAATGAAATCCGCTCGACTCATTAACAAGAATTTCCTCTGTAAACGGTAACGTCCCCGAAGGTCCATCAGAATGTGTATCAAAATTCCATGTGGAATCTTTTGGATCTATAACGTCACCGGTACTAAATGATGCCTGATCTGCCATGTTAAACGCCTCCGCTACATTGATTTGGAGCAATAGTGTACCAACTCCACTATTATTGGTTAAATAAGGGAAGGAGATAATATTTGAAAATTCAAAAACACATTCTTGGTAATAGAGAGGGGTGGGATTTAATGTCTGATGAATACCAAGCCAACAGTGAAATATCTTTGGAGGATGTGCATTATTCTCCGTTATCGTTTGGGGAAAAAACCGCCAACCTAATCGGTGACATAACTGGAAAAGAATATGTTGAACTTGGGTGCGGCGGGGCCCAAAACTCAATAGCTTTAGCCAAGTCAGGAGCTAACGTCACAGCGGTAGATTTGTCTTCCAATCAATTATCTCATGCCTCTTCCACATGTGAAAAACTTGGTATATCAGTTAATTTACTCCAAGCAAATATGCAAAGTTTAAATTATTTTCCTGACAACAAATTTGATGGAATTCTTTCTGTTTTTGCACTTGAGTTCATAGAGGATATTGATATTTTTTTCTCAGAATCAAATCGAATCTTAAAAAAGGGGGGTGTACTGATAATTAGCACCACACATCCTCTTGGAGCCTTTGAATGGGATTCTGAAGCCAACAATTTATCGGTGACCGATTATTTCAATCCGCCTATAGAGATCTGGAGAGAACAAGGACAAAGCAACCCTGGAGTTACTTATTTCAGGACAATTGAAGAGCTTTTTTCCAAAATCAGCGAAAACGGATTTACAGTAAAAAAACTTATGGAACCGAAACCTTTAGGTCCGAATAACGAAAACTCGAGCCCCTACAAAGGCAGTTATTGGACTGAATTTAGAGACCGATTACATTCAGTGCCCTTTGCAGTAGTCATCAAGGCAATAAAAGGCTGACTTAAACCTTTTCTAAGAACCTCCGCCTATGGCTCGCACAATTTCCAGTGAATCTCCCTCACTTAAAACTATTCCAGCATAGTCTTCCCTCTTAAGGACTTCACCATTCAAAGCAATTGCTATTGCTTTTCTCTCAGCCAACCCAAGTTCCTCTATTAGGTTTATTAGGGTTAAGCCTAGTTTAATTTCATGTGTCTTACCATTCAAATTTACAAACATCGTCACACTTTACTTGATTTCAATACTGTAAAAATATCATGTGCGGCCAATTTCGGGCTAACAGCCTCAGATATTGCTCCAATAACTGCGACTCCTGCGGCTCCAGCTTCCATTACCTGTAGACAATTTTCTTCCTCTATACCTCCAATACCTATAAGTGGAATGGATAGTTTATTGCTAATTTCCTTTATTATTTCAGTCCCTGAAGTTTCACCGTTTGGGTGTGAATGAGAGGGAAATATGGTTCCGACCGTCAGATAATCCATACCCTCCGATGCTGCTTCCACGGCTGCTTCAAAACTATGTACAGATCTTCCGATAATGAAGTTGTTTTTTAAATTTTGGCAATTGGAATCCAAATTATGATCTTCGGGAAAATGAATACCATCGGCGGCTACTTCTTTTGCTAAATCCACATCCCCGTTTACCATAAACATGGCCTTATCTTTGGTTAAGTCTCTTAAACTTATGGCCACTTTTAATTTTTCTGGCCCTTCCATATCTTTATCTCGAAGCTGGACCATATTAACTCCACCTGAAATGGCGTCGTCAACAATGAATCCTAAATCTCTTTTAGAGGTCCGATTCCTATTGGTCACCAAGCATAATATAGGGTTGTTACCAATTTCTTTAATCACAATCTAACCAGAGTTAACCCCAGCACCGGGACTACTTGATATTGCTGACTCCCTTCTTTCAATACGGCCGCTTAGATAAGCTTTGCGACCAGCAGAAACACCTAGTTTAAAAGCTTCTCCCATAGCAACTGGATCTGCTGCTTGAGCAATAGCCGTGTTTACTAAGACAGCATCCGCACCAGCTTCTAGTGCCTTTGAAGCATCCGAAGGAACTGCTAATCCAGCATCCACTACGACAGGGACTTGGACGTCACTTATGATAATTTCAATTTCTTCCATGGTTAATATACCTTGTCCAGAGCCTATAGTGGATCCGAGAGGCATGACGGTTGCACAACCCAAATCAGCAAGCCTATGAGCTAAAACAGGATCGGCATGAATGTAAGGTAGTACGTCAAATCCATCTTCGACTAATTCTTTGGCGGCATCAAAAGTGCCTATTGGGTCTGGCAATAAATGACTTATATCGGGAATGACTTCGAGTTTAACCCAAGATGAACCTGTAACTTCTCTTGCCAACCTGGCAGTCAATACTGCCTCCTCTGAGGTTTTACTACCGGCGGTATTGGGAAGGATCGTGTAATCATCCCAGTTGAAGTAGTCCAAGATTGTTTTTTCGTTAACATCTTGCAAATTCAGCCTACCAATGGCCACAGTAATAATCTGAGTCCCAGAAGCCCTTACAGAATCTACCATCTCTTCCATAGTTCGATGGCGTCCAGTACCTACCATGAGTCTCGAAGTAAATTCCTTCCCTGCTATAACTAAAGGATCATTCATACTGCATCTCCATCACCCTACAAATTTTCTAAACAAAAAAAATCACCCTAGGAGGGTGACGGGAGATTGATTCCATAACTCCCTCCGCTGGCATTATCCAGTTCAGGTCTCGGGTCGGTTTCAATAAAAAAACCCTCTCAGCCGCTTAAGGCTCCCCGTGTACGCAACTTTATTTTTCAAGAATATATGCAACATACGTGTTAAAGTCAATGCTATGTCGTTCTGTGAAATTCTAATTATGAACATATATGGTTAGGAAGCTGTTTTGACGCGCCATTTCACCGCTACCGGATACCTTACATGGAAGGGGGGTGTATTTCTCCACCGCCACCCCAAAATTAATCTATGGCTACCGCCTGGTGGCCACATAGAGATTAATGAAGATCCTGCTGAAGCCGTGATCAGAGAAATAAAAGAAGAAACCGGTTTATTGGCAGCTATATTTGAGACCCCAACATCAAAAGAATTGAATTTTGACTACCCAAAATCGATCGTACCACCGAGGTTTATCTTGGAGGAGGATATAGATGATCCAATAGATGGATTTCACAATCACATAGATATGATTTATTACTGCCAACCTGTTAAGGGAATCAACCAATTACTACCAGGCTGGAGGTTGTTTGGCTATAAAGAGTTAAAAAAGGCTCAAAAGATTTATGAACATGATAAAGATGGTTTTGACACCTACATTCATCCTCCTGTGGACGTCATAAGCGTAGGAATAAACGCCATAGAGTCAACTTCATAGGGCCTTTCCGATGTAAAAATGCTCTCCGTTCGGGTATTATTTTACGGCTTCAAAAATCAACTGGGATGAGGTGAAACTAACAACATGGTTCAGAATAATATCGCCGTTATCAGAGGGGATGGCATTGGTATAGAGGTGGTTGAGGAAGGTATAAAAGTGTTAGAAGCAGTGTCAGAAAACTACGATTTTCAACTTTCATTCCAAGAATTCCCGTGGAGTTCTCAATACTACATGGATACAGGCGCTATGATGCCGTCTGATGGTTTGGATACTTTGTCGGCATTTGAAGCTATCTTTTTGGGTGCTGTGGGTCATCCTGATATACAAGATCATATAACCCTCAATGGACTGTTGCTGCCAATACGCCGAAAATTTGATCAATATGTTTGTGAGAGACCGAGCGTCTTGTATGAAGGCATTGAATCACCGCTTTCAGGGAAAAAACCATTTGATATTGATATGGTCGTAATAAGAGAAAATACTGAAGGCGAATATGCAAACGTCGGCGGCTTTCAATACATGGACTTCCCTGAAGAAGTAGGGATTCAGACCGGAGTATTTACCCGTAAAGGCTGTGAAAGGGTCATACGATATTCATTTGAATTGGCCCGTAAAAGAAACAAGAAAAAGCACCTTACATCAATCACTAAGTCTAATGCTCAAGGTTATGGAATGTTGGTGTGGGATAGGGCTTTCGATAGAATTGCCGCCGAATACCCAGATATCTCAACTTCATCTTTATTAGTGGATGCAGCAGCGATGGATTTCATCAGGAAACCTGAAGATTTTGACGTGGTTGTAGGCAGTAATCTTTTTGGAGATATTTTGACTGATATAGCAGCGATCATCACAGGAAGCATGGGATTAGCCTCCAGTGCAAACCTGGACCCTGAAGGTAGATACCCTTCGATGTTTGAGCCCGTTCACGGTAGCGCGCCCGATATTATGGGAAAAGGGATAGCCAATCCTATGGCCCAGATTTTGACCGGAGCTATGCTACTAAAACATTTAGGTCATACCGATGCGGCTATAGATATTGAAAAGGCTGTATTGTCGGTACTTGCTGAAGGAGAAATTTTGACACCAGATTTAGGAGGATCATCCTCTACATCTTCCGTAGGAGATGCCATAGTGGGGTCATTGGGTAAGTAACTTAAAATACCTGTTAAGAGATACGTATATGACAACCAAAACCATAGAGACCAGATTCCCACATGAGAGTATAGAAAACAAGTGGCAGCAAAGATGGCGAGAATCCAACCTTTATAGGGTTAACGACGACGATCCTAGGCCTAAATGGTATGAGTTAACAATGTACCCATACCCTTCTGGTGATTTGCACGTAGGCCATTGGTATGCCATGACTGGCGCCGACATTCATGCCCGATTTCGGAATATGCAAGGCTACAATGTTCTCCATCCTATGGGATTTGATGCCTTTGGACTAAATGCCGAAAACGCTGCTATTGAACGTGGTATACATCCCCATTCTTGGACAATGGACAACATCAAACGAATGCGTGATCAATTGGCCTCCATGGGACCTATGTATGACTGGGATAGAGAAGTTGTAACTTGCGTACCGGAATACTACAAATGGAATCAATGGTTTTTCTTACAGTTCTATAAAAATGGCCTAGCTTATCGAGATTTCGCTCCTGTCAATTGGTGCCCGTCATGTGTAACAGTGTTGGCAAATGAACAAGTGATCGACGGCGCCTGTGAAAGATGTGACACTGTAGTGACTCATCGAGACATGAATCAGTGGTTTTTTCGCATTACAGATTATGCTGAAGAGTTGTTAGACCAGTCAAAAATGGATTGGCCCGAAAGAATCAACACCATGCAGACAAATTGGATCGGCAAAAGTGAAGGTGTTGAATTCAAATTCGATATATCAGAACACAATTTGGATACTGAGTCACTTCTAACCTTCACGACTAGAATTGATACGGTGTATGGAGTAACTTTTGTCGTTCTTGCGCCGGAACACCCGCTGGTAGAAGCCTTAACCTCCCCAAGCCAAAAAGGTGCTGTTACCGACTACATAAATAATGCTAGGAAAGCTTCAGAAGTAGAAAGGCTAGCGACGGACAGGGAAAAGACCGGGGTTTTCCTAGGAAGCTATTGTGTTAATCCTCTAACCGAAGATCGTATCCCAATACTCATTGGCGACTATGTGCTAAACACCTACGGTACCGGGATAGTGATGGGCGTGCCTGCACATGATGAAAGAGATTTCATATTTGCTAAAAAATACGACCTTCCAATAAAAGTAGTCGTATCCCCAAAAGACTGGGATGGTGGGGAATTGGATGAGGCTTATCTGAACCCTGGGACACAAGTTAATTCGTCACAGTTTGATGGTTTAAATAGTGCGGAAGGCAAACGCCTTATTGCTGAACACATTGAGGCAAATAACCTTGGCACTAGAACCGTAAATTACCGCATGCGAGATTGGCTAATATCAAGACAGCGATATTGGGGCACACCTATTCCAATGGTGTATTGTGATGACTGTGGAGTGGTAGCTGTGAAGGAAGAGGACCTTCCCGTATTACTTCCAGAGGATGCAGAATTCCTACCGACAGGGGAATCTCCTCTCGCAGTACATGACAAGTTTGTAAACACGGCCTGTCCTGAATGTGGGAAACCCAGTAAAAGAGAAACAGACACGATGGACACATTCGTTGATTCCTCTTGGTATTTTCTACGATATGCTAGTCCAAAGCATTCCGAATCAGCCTTTGATGAAAAATCCGCAGAGCTTTGGAATCCTGTGGATCAATACACGGGGGGCGTTGAACATGCAGTGATGCATCTACTTTATTCACGATTCTTCGTCAAAGCTACCCGAGACCTCGGTTTAATAAAATACGACGAACCTTTCAAAAGACTTTTTAATCAAGGCACCATAATCTACAAGGGTGCAAAAATGAGCAAGTCTAGAGGCAATGTTATTGCGCCAGACGATTATGTGGATGTTGTTGGGGCTGATACGGTTCGAACCTACCTAATGTTCATAGGTCCTTGGGAACAAGGAGGAGAATGGAATGACTCTGGAATAAACGGCGCCGCTAGATGGCTTAACAAAGTTTGGGATATTTCCCAAATAGATCCCAAAACTTTCGCGGCAAACTCAGATTCCGACACTGAAAAGAATTTAAACAGACTCTTGCACAAGACCATTATGCGAGTTGGGGAAGACATAGAAAAATTCAAATATAACACCGCTATATCCGCCTTGATGCAGTTCACAAATGCTCTAGGAGAAGACAAACTTTTTGAAAGCATTGATTATGAACAGTGGCTAAATTTGACTCGTAATTTATACATGATGATGGCTCCTATAGCTCCACACCTGTCTGAGGAACTGTGGGAAAAGTCAGGTATGAAATCCAGTGTACACATCCAAGAATGGCCTAAATATGATGCGGATTTAGCAAAAGATGACGAAATTACTCTTGTTGTACAGGTTAATGGCAAAGTTAGAGCAAAAATTTCTGCTTCAGCTAACATAACAGAAGCTGAAGCAAACGAAATAGCAATGGAAGATCCAGGTGTTCAGAAACACACTCAAGGATTAGAAATCAGGAAAGTTATATATGTGCCAGGAAAATTATTAAATATCGTCGCCAATTAGTCGTTAGATAAGCTCGACATAAACGGAGAAGCCCATGAAAGCATCCATAGCAGTTTTACCAGGGGATGGAATAGGACCAGAAGTCATTAGTGAATCGATAAAGGTACTTGAAGCTATCGGCAATAGATTTAATCACGATTTTGAGATTGAATCCGGCAGGGTAGGGGGTAATGCAATAGATGATTATGGAACCCCTTTGCCCCAGGAAACCATTGATACCTGCAAAGATTCAGATGCAATTTTATTCGGTGCGGTTGGGGGTCCTAAATGGGATGATCCAAATGCCGATGTTCGGCCAGAGGATGGTATTCTGGCGATCCGCAAATCATTGGGATTGTTTGCTAATTTAAGACCCGTAAAAGTTTATCCTGCACTGATAAATTCGAGTCCCCTCAAACCAGAATTTTTGGAAGGGGTAGACATGATGGTTTTACGAGAATTAACTGGTGGATTGTATTTTGGAAAACCGAAAAAACGATGGAACACATCTAGGGGTCGGAGAGGGGTTGATACCCTTAAATATACGGAGTCTGAGATAGAACGCATTTTGAGGGTCGGATTTGAGCTCGCAATGGAAAGGCGTAAGAAACTGACATCGGTAGACAAGCAAAATGTCTTGGAATCGTCACGGCTCTGGAGGGAAATAGCAATTGAGGTAGGGAAAGATTATCCAGAAGTGGAATTGGACCACGTTCTAGTCGATAACGCTGCCATGCAATTGATCAGAAACCCTTCTGATTTCGATGTAATTGTTTCCGAAAATACCTTTGGGGATATTCTCACAGATGAAGCTTCAGTCCTATCGGGATCAATGGGAATGCTGCCATCAGCAAGTTTGTCCAGTCTTCCGGGTAAATCTGGAAGGCGAACTAAAGTCAGTTTGTATGAACCTATACACGGCAGTGCCCCTGACATAGCCGGCAAAGGAATAGCCAACCCAATAGGATGCATACTAAGCACGGCTATGATGCTTAGGCTTTCCTTTGGCATGAATGACGAAGCAGACGCAATCGAAAAATCTGTTGACGCAGCCTTAGCGGAAGGATACAGAACCGCAGACATTGCTAGTGATGGTGGCAGTGAAGTAAACACCAGCACTATGGGCAACGTTATATCAGGCTCTATTTAGCATTAGATATTTAATAAATGGATGCTATTTAGCACAGGCTGAAAAATTGAGTTTGCTTCTAAAACGGCAACTCTGAGGCTATGTTGTAACCTTCTGCCAATGACTGCAGTTCTCCCCAGGTAGAATCTTCTACAAATATACCTTCTTTACGTTGGCGAGTCTCATTTCGGTATTCGATTTCACCTGGATACAAAACTTCGTCAAAACCCGGAGCCGTCTCAGAACTTTTTAGATAAGCTGCGAATTCCGTGACCTCATCTTTAAAATCCTGCAGATCCCTAAAAGCTGAAACATTAAAAACTGAAATAAAACAGCCATCATTATGCCTACCGGACGGATCATGTCCGAAGCCCAGACCGGTTAGAATTCCTGAAAATATTTCGACTATAGATGACAAACCATAACCCTTGTGGCCTTGGTCTCCACCAAGAGGTAAAATAGCACCTCCATTCTTTAATTCATTAGGATCTGTGGTATGTTCTCCATCCGCCTTAACCACCCACCCACTTGGAATGGTCCCCCCCCTTGCTTGCGCCAAATTGATCTTACCTGCAGCCACAGCACTGGTCGCCATATCAAGGAAAAATGGCCCATCCAGGTTACTAGGCATCGCGATTGATATGGGATTCGTCCCCAATCTTTTTTCTCGGCCACCAAATGGAACCACAGCTTTTGCCGATCGGCCAGAGTCAGCAGTAATCATTCCTATCATATCTGCCTCGGCAGCCATTAGAGGGTAAGCGGCCAAACGACCAATATGACTTTGCCTGTATACAGTGGCAGCAGCTATGTTCTGAGTCCTAGCCTTTTCTATGGTCTCCCTCATTAACCGCTCCGTGACAGAATAACCAAATCCCCAGTGTCCATCCACCACAGTAGTGGTGGGGGTATCTTTGACAATCTCATATTCTGCGCCTGGAACTATGTGGCCACGATTCACCCTATCAATGTAGGTCGGTATCTGAATTATTCCATGCGAATCATGGCCAGCTAAATTGGCGCCGATAGACAAACGGGAAATAACTTTGGATTCCTCTTCTGAAGCACCGGCTTCAACAAGTAATGCTGTAGCAATTTTTTCCAATTCATCTGGCATAATTGAAGGCATAATCTATCTCCTATAAGTCTGAAGCCCATGTTTTTGATCTTTCCACCGCTTTCGACCAGTCATTCCGCTTGCGATCTCTTTCTATATCACTCATGAATGGAGTATATACCGTTTGAGATTCCCACATTGCACTTATATCGGACAGAGAGTCCCAAATTCCCGAACCGATACCAGCGATGAAAGCCGCCCCCAGCACTGTAGTTTCCTGAACAGCCGCCCTGTTTATTTTGCAATTACTAATGTCTGCTTGCATTTGCATCAAAAGCCCATTGTTTGTCGCTCCACCATCAACCTTTAATTCCAATATATCGTTCGCAGACTCTTGCTGCATTATTGTCAAAATTTCCTCACACTGATAAGCAATGGCTTCAAGGGCCGCTCTCGCTATGTGAGCTTTGTTAGATCCTCTAGTTAATCCAACGATAGTTCCTCTGGCATCCATATCCCAATAAGGAGCGCCTAATCCGGTAAAAGCCGGGACAAAATATACTCCTTCTGTGTCATTTACTGAACGAGCAAGTTTCTCCACTGAATCGGAAGACTCGATGATGTTTAATTCATCCCTCAACCACTGTACAGTCGCCCCAGCTGAAAATACACTTCCTTCCAGAGCGTACTCAATTTCACCTTTTACTTTCCAGGCCACGGTGGAAAGAAGACCTTTATCCGATCTTTTAATTTCACCGCCGGTATTCATCAACAGAAAAGCCCCAGTACCGTAAGTACATTTTGCATCCGCAATATTGAAACACGCCTGACCAAACAATGAGGCATGCTGATCACCTGCAACACCAGAGATAGGCACGTTTAAATTATCCAATACATCGATTTCGCAGGATCCAAAGTCAGCATCCGAATCGCAAATCTGGGGCAATAAGCCCGTTGGTATGCCGAATATATCTAAAATTTCCTGAGACCACTCCTGAGTTTCTAGGTCAAAAAGCATGGTCCTTGACGCATTAGTTATATCTGTCACATGCCTTTTGCCACCACTCATATTCCAAATTAGCCAGCTGTCCACAGTGCCAAAGGCCAATTTACCTTGCTTTGACTTCTCATAAGCCCCTGGAATTGTATCCAAAATCCATTTGATTTTAGTCGCCGAAAAATAAGGATCCATTGAGAGCCCAGTGATCTTAGTAATTCTTTCTGCATCAGGTGTGTTCATTAATTCTTGGCATATCGCACTTGTTCTTCTGCACTGCCAAACAATTGCCTTATATATCACTTCGCCGGTTTCTCGTTCCCAAATAACCGTTGTTTCCCTTTGGTTCGTGATCCCCATTGTGATTATGTCTTTTGCTGCTACCTTAGAAGTTTCTAGTAGCTCTTTAATGCAGGCATAAACACTTTCCAAAATTTCGTGAGGATCATGTTCGACCCAGCCCGGTTCTGGATAAAACTGAGTAATTTCTCTATAACTAGAAGCAAATATCTCTCCTTGGATAGTGACTAGGGCTACCGTTGTACCGGTAGTGCCTTGATCAATTGCAAGAATGTACTTTTCTGACATATGTATCATCCATACCAATGTAAATTTTTAGGTGGATTCATATGGTATGGTGAACCGATAGTATGTCAACACTTTTGGATAACACTGGGGAGACAGGAGATTTTATGAAGGAACGTTCTATAACCATTACCGCTGGTAATCTCACAATGAACGCTATTATGAACGAATCCGATACGGCTAATGAAATTTGGAATTCCTTGCCCATCTCGGGTTCGGCTAATGTTTGGGGTGATGAAATATATTTCGCTATTTCTGTTAAAACTGAGGAAGATCCTAATGCCTCAGATCTGGTTTCCTCCGGTGATCTTGCATATTGGCCTCCGGGTGATGCATTCTGCATTTTTTTCGGTAGGACTCCCGCTAGCACTGACGACCAACCCAGAGCCGCTAGCCCAGTGAACGTGTTTGGTCATATTGATGGTGATGAAAAACTTTTTAGGGGTGTGGCTGGGGGAACTCCTATCGAGATAGTTGCTAAAGAATAAAAGGGATTAAATATGAGCTACACAGCGCTCCTACGACAGAAAGCCGATAGCCTTTGGGAAAAAGAATATTTGCACCCCTTCGTTCAGGGCATAGGTTCAGGAACTCTGGAATTGGAAAAATTCCAGCATTACATGAAACAGGACTATTTGTTCCTTATTGAATTTTCCAAAGTTATATCGCTAGCTATTGCCAAATCTAAAAATCTCGAAGACATGGGATGGTTTTCCACATTATTGAACGAGACTTTGAACACAGAAATGGCTCTCCATGTAAGTTTTTGTAAAGATTTTGACATCGAAGAGAAAGACCTTTTGAACACTAAAATGTCCCCATCTACTCATTCCTACACACGTCACCTTTTGGAAATAGGATATTCTGGGTCAACTCCTGAAATAGCTACAGCGATCTTGCCTTGCTCATGGGGTTACTCTGAGATTGGTAAACGTCTTTTTGCCAATGGGCTCCCTTCGAATAATCCTCTCTATTCAAGATGGATAGAAATGTATAACTCAGATGAATTTGAAGACTTGGCTCTCTGGATTCGTGGGTTTATAGATCGAGAAGTTCAAAATATGACGCCTAGCAGCCACGAAAACCTGGAAGACATTTTCTTTACCAGTACCAGGTACGAATATAAATTCTGGGACTCTGCATACAACCTCGAGACTTGGTAGCCGAACAGAAAACATTTCCATTATATTGCATACCGTAATATTATTTACAATATCTATTACATTATGGTATATTTGGTTTATACCAATATAAGCAGATGTAATCGTAAGAGGCGGTAAAGTGGCAAAGACAGAGTCGTTAGATATTATTGAACCAGTAAGCGAAAGCTCCTGTGCCCATCACTGGATCATTGGTGATCCAGATGGCCCGACTAGTTCCGGCAAATGCAAACGTTGTGGGACTCAGAGAGATTTTATGAATTATTTTGAAGGTTCATCTTGGGGCTCAGATATTTCTCTAGACCAGTTAGGGAAATCAACTGGTGCGACAAGAGAAGCCTCCTACGGGCAAACTGTACCCAACATCACTGAAGACGATGAGGAATAGTTAGCGAAAAAGATCATTTTCTTTTGGTCTTAGAAGTGATTCATATTCAGAATTTTCTGGGTTAAACTCGCTACCCCTGATCACTACGACTGGTATATTCAAAGACTTTCCGGTAGCTAATTCCGATGCAGCTGCTAATTCATCGGCAATGCAGATAGTGGTAACTTTCAACACCTGACCTACAGCATCAATCGTATCCTTGTAATCTATGAAAGGGCTCATACCTGCGCAGCCAATGGCGAAATTTACGTGACCGTCCCTCCAGGGGCGTCCAAACGTATCCGAAATGACAACCCCTAGCGATTCTACATTGGTGATGCGCTTAATATCGTTTACGATTTTTCTAGCTGAAGCGTCTGAATCTTTGGGTAGCAGAGCAACCTTAGTTTCACCTTCTACATTCGAGGAATCTATTCCTGCATTCGCATACTTTCCGTTATCAAAACACCGCGTTCAAAGTCAGTCCTCACAATTTCTGTAGACTGCTCCAATATCAACTGCACCAACCTAGGGTCTTTTCCAAGCTTGGCCGCGAGTTCTTCTGCCTCCGAGGTAGGTTCAATATCCAATAAATCCCGAACCATACCTTCAACTTTGGAGACAACTTTTTGGGTCACCACTATTACATCTCCAGACTGTATTCCTCCAGCTGAGGATAATGCCGCCTCAAAAATCATTTCAGAAAGATTATGCGAGGTGTTAAATTCAGGCATCCCACTTAAGCCGATGATTTCTATATTACCCATACATGACTATCCTATTAATTCTTAATGTTATACTCGCCGAACCATAATTTTGTTAGCTCTCTAACATTTTCCTATGCAGGAGGTATTTTCCTTTGACTTATCTAAGAAGTTTACTATTTGTGCCTGGTAACCAGCCAAACATGCTGGCCAAAGCCGCCTCATTCTCACCAGACGCTTTCGTGCCAGATATGGAAGATTCTGTAGCATGGGACGATAAATCACAAGCAAGGCAAGTCGTTGCTGACCATTTAGAAACGCTTGGGAATACAGGTATAAGAATCATACCAAGGATAAACTCCCTTGATACCGGTCTTTGTGAAGAGGACTTGGCAGCCATCGTTGGACCACACATTTACGGCGTCTCTATAGGAAAAATTAATACAGCCCAAGATGTAAGTGTGATTTCAAAATGTATTGCCAATTTGGAATCTGAAAGAAAAATAACCAAAGGTTCTATTAAATTGGTGTTGTGGATAGAAACTGCCGTTGGTTTATTAAATGCTTACGACATATTATCCTCAAATGATCGAATAATTGCCGCTGCCTTTGGTGCTGAAGATTTCACAAACGATATGGGAATCACGCGAAACGAAGATGATCGTGAAATACTTTTTCCGAGAAGCCAGGTAGCAATAGCGGCAAAGGCCGCGGGAGTCCTAGCATTAGACACACCATATTTCGGTTTTAGAGATCCAGAAAGTTTGAAAATAAACTCAGAATTATCTAAATCTGTCGGCTTCAAAGGAAAGTTTGCAATACACCCATTGCAGGTGGAAATAATTAACGAATGTTTCTCTCCTACAAAAAAGGAAATTGATCATGCGTTAGAAGTAATCCGAGTCTTTGAAGAAGCCGCTGCTAAAGGTAGAGGCTCCACATCTTTAGATGGTCAGGTTGTAGATGTTCCCGTAGTAAAAAGGGCTGAGGCCCTAATCTATCAGGCCAAGCAAATGGATATCGTCACTTGATGGATAACAGTGACCAAATTGTTCTTAAAGGCATGAGTTTTTATGGTTACCACGGTGTTAATCCGGAAGAACGTTCCACCGGCCAGAAATTTATCGTTGACCTAAGAGTGAAATGTTCCTTAATAAAACCTTCCGAATCAGACAAAGTGGAAGACACCGTGAACTACTCTGAACTATTCAGAATCGTCAAAACTGTTATAGAAGGAGAGCCACACAACTTACTGGAGAGCGTGGCAAAAAATATTTCAGATAAGATACTTCTGGATTATGATATCTATTCGGTTTCTGTAACAATTAAGAAGCCTGAGGTTCGTATAAACGAATCGAATTTGGATTACGCTGCTGTTACATTAACTCGATATGGAAATAAATGAATTTTTAAAGAAGGTTTCAGAGTGCCAGAAAATCTACCAGAAACACTAGGTGAATTGATCGAATCCGGCTACACATCCCGCACAGTTAAAGAGGAAATTCGATCCAACTTGGTGCAAAGAATAAGTGATGGCTCCGAAGTATTTCCAGGCATAGTTGGTTTTGACGATTCAGTCATCCCGCAAATACAAAATGCGATCCTAGCAGGGCAAGATATCATCCTTCTTGGAGAACGAGGTCAGGCAAAGTCCAGAATAATCCGACTTCTAGTTGATCTACTTGACGAGTATATTCCTTTCGTAAAAGGATCTGAGATAAATGATGACCCGCTTGACCCAATAAGCCAGTATGGAATAGAAGCTCTTGCTGCTGACAAAAAAAACACAAAGATAGACTGGCTGCCTAAAGAGGATAGATATGCGGAGAAACTTGCTACTCCAGATGTTTCGGTGGCGGATCTTATAGGAGAAATCGACCCAATCAAAGTAGCAGAGGGAAGATATCTGTCAGACACAATGGCTATTCACTATGGAATGATACCCCGGACGAATAGAGGTCTGTTTTGTATAAATGAACTCCCTGACCTTACCGAGAGAATACAAGTTAGTTTGTTTAATTTAATGCAGGAAAGAGATATTCAAATCAAAGGCCACCAAGTCAGACTACCCTTGGATATGATAATTGTGGCCACAGCCAACCCGGAGGATTACACAAACAGAGGTCGGATAATAACCCCTCTTAAAGACCGCTATGGGGCACAGATTCGCACTCACTATCCAAGCGACGTCTCCCAAGAAATGAACATAGTTACTCAAGAGTATAAAAAGTTTTCTGATTCTGCGGAATTGGTCAAAACACCTGAGTTTATGAAGGAAATCATCGGTGAAATTACCCATTTGGCACGGCGCAGTCCTGAAATAAACCAAAGGTCTGGTGTTAGTTTGCGAGTATCTATATCCAATTTTGAAACCTTGATAGGTCAGGCATTCAGGAGAAGCCTCGCCAATAATTCTATTTCTTCTCCTAGGATCAGTGACCTCCCATACCTGATAGCTTCCACAATAGGGAAGATCGAACTTGAGACCGTAGAAGAAGGCCTTGAAACCAAGATCATCAGTGACATTGTTGACAGGGCTGTTTTGAACGTATTCACAAACCATACAGAAGCAGACGAATTTGATTTCGTATTAAATCAGTTCGAAGAAGGGATCGTTATCCAAGCCGGAAGTACAATTGATGATGATAAATATATTTCATTAATTGACCGATTCGAAAATTTAAAAGGAAAATTATCAGTTCTTTGTGACCCAATTGAGGACGATAGTGCGATAATTTCTGCGTTTGAATTTGTTTTAGAAGGGCTTTATCTCAGTAAAAAAATAAGTAAAAAAACTGAAGATAGGACTGCAGAATATGCAATATAGGTGATCCAGCACCTTTCCAAACAAATAGATTTTCGTTACTAACAATTCGATGGTCCGGAGAGTACATGGCCCAAAATAACAATTCCTCCAATATGTCCCGTGCATATAGCCCCGGCGATACTGAGGGCAGAATCTACAAATTCTGGGAGGAGTCTGGTTACTTTCAACCAAATACCAGCTCAGATAAACCTCCTTTTGTCATGATAATGCCGCCCCCAAATGTCACAGGAGAACTACACATGGGGCATGCTTTGACAGTTGCTGTAGAAGATATGATCGTACGCTGGCACCGTATGAAGGGTGAACCAACGCTGTATCTACCTGGTACGGACCACGCAGGTATAGCAACCCAGGTCGTTGTAGAACGATTATTAGCAACAGAAGGGGTAAACAGGTACCAACTGGGTAGAGAAAAATTCGAAGCACGTATATGGGAATGGGTTGAAACTTATGGTGATCGTATATACGAACAACTCAGAAGACTTGGAACTTCCTGTGACTGGTCCAGAAGTACATTTACTCTCGATGAAACACCTAGAGCAGCGGTACGAAAAACTTTCGTGGATCTTTACGAAAAAGGACTGATATACAGAGGTGAGCGAATAGCAAATTGGTGCCCTCGATGCTCGACAGCTTTATCTGAGCTGGAAGTGAAATACAAGGAAATTGACGGGAATTTATACCACATAAAATACCCATTTACAGATGGATCCGGCTTTTTGGTGGTAGCAACTACCAGGCCAGAAACAATGCTTGGAGATACAGCGGTTGCCGTCAATCCTAACGACGAAAGATTCAAAGGGAAAATTGGTAAAGAAATCAGTTTACCGCTTACCAATCGCCTTATCCCGGTAATAGCCGATGACGCAGTGGAGGTAGAATTTGGGACAGGGGCACTGAAAGTTACCCCAGCACATGATCCTGTAGACTTCGAGATAGGATCACGAAATGACCTCCCTTTTATAACCGTTATAAACGATGACGGTAAAATGAATCCAGAATCTGGTAAATTCCAAGACACAGACAGATTTGAATGTAGGAAACTCATTCATGATGAACTTGAAGCGGAAGGTTTGTTGGTGGAAACTAAACCATTCCGTCATTCTGTTGGACACTGCGACAGGTGTGACGAGATCATCGAGCCACTTATTTCTAAACAGTGGTATGTATCAATGGAATCGTTGGCGGAACCCGCCATAAAGGCCGTGAAGGACAACGAAATCCAGATTATCCCTGAAAGATTTACTAGTGTTTATTTTAATTGGATGGAGAACATTAGGGATTGGCCAGTCAGTAGGCAACTTTGGTGGGGACACCAAATACCCGTATGGTATTGCCAAGACTGTTCTGCAGAAACAGTACCACTAGAAGATCCCTCCAACTGTCAATCTTGCGGATCAAAGGCGATAGAGCAGGACCAAGATGTTTTAGACACTTGGTTCAGTTCTGGATTATGGACTCATTCCACCTTGGGATGGCCAGATGACACAGAAGATCTGAGGTCTTTTTATCCTGGCTCAGTAATGGAAACAGGCTACGATATTCTGTTTTTCTGGGTGGCGAGAATGATTATGTTAGGAATGGCCAACATGGGTGAGATACCATTCCACACAATTTATCTCCATGGTCTTGTTTTGGACCCAGAAGGGGTAAAAATGAGCAAGACAAAAGGCAATGTACTAAATCCTCTTGACCTTATAGATGAATACGGCGCCGATGCTGTGCGATTTGCCCTCACAACAGGCACCTCTGCTGGCAATAACCTGCGAATGAATGAGCAGAAATTGGAGTCCAGTCGAAATTTCGCTAATAAGCTGTGGAATGCTTCGAGATTCGTAATATCCAATCTTGATTCAGGAAAAGAGACTCCTAATTTTTGCGAACCCCAAAACCTTAATCATCGACACGATCAATGGATACTATCGAGACTCAACCAAGTAACCATTGATGTCAACAGATTAATGGGTGATTTTCAATTTGGAGAAGCTCAAACACAAATTCATGATTTCCTCTGGAATGAATACTGCGACTGGTATATTGAATTAACAAAAGACCGATTAAGAACAGAAGGGGCTGAATCCCCTTTGCCTACATTAGCCTATGTGTTGGAACGTACGCTGCGGTTGCTGCATCCCTTTTTGCCTTTTATCACAGAAGAGGTATGGGGGAGCCTTTGCAAAGTAGGTAAAACTGGAGACGAATGGCCAGAATCCCTCATTATGGCAGAATATCCAGAGGTTCAAGCATCTATAACGAATGATAATTCTGTATCAGAAATGGCAAAATTAATTGAATTCATCCGTGCTATTCGGAACATGAAATCGGAATTCAACATTCAGCAGAGACAAAAAATAAGCTGTCGGATAGCAGCTGCAGAAGAGTCCCTTTTGGTGAAAGCAGAGGCTAAAACCATAGAGAACTTTGCCGGTGTTTCTATATCTGAAATCAGCGACTCAGGTTTGCTTGAAATGCAAAACGGAGAAATATCAATAGTAGCGAATATGGGAACAGCCTACTTAAAACTGGGAGAGAATGTAGATTTGGGTGCGGAATTAGTACGTCTCCAAACAGAACGGGACGAAATTTCTAAATATATTTCCTCTTTAAACAACCGCCTCTCAAATCAATCCTTTGTAGAGAAAGCGCCAGAAGAAGTTGTCGAAAAAGAAAAAGAGCGATTACAAAGGTCTAACGACAGGGAGACTAGAATAAACGAAATCTTAGCGACATTGGAATAGTATCCAACAAGTACTTGGCTTAATTAGGCAGCTAGACCGCAGCACCTTTTATATTTTTTCCCACTTCCACAAGGACATTGTTCATTTCTACCAACCTTGGGTCCAGTAGGCTTATTCACCATTTTTGAAGAGTTATTGGTCTTGAAAACTGGCTTGGGTTGATTGGTCACTTTTGGCGTAGCGACGGTTTGAGTGCCAAGCTCAGGGTCAATTGGAGTCCCAGTTCTAAAAATGGTATGCACAACGTCGTCAATAATTTTGGTCTGCAAATTTTGAAATAATTCATGACCATCTTTCTTATACATCACCAATGGATCTCTTTGACCAACGGCTTGTAGGCTAATTCCCTGACGAAGATTCTCCATTGCAGTCAGATGCTGCACCCAATTGGCGTCAATAGTCCTCAGCATTATGTACTTTTCTACCGACCTAGCGTTTTCATCACCAAGCACGGCCTCAAAATTATTGTAAATCTTTTCGACATGATCCAATACTTGCTCAGAATAATTCTTCTGCCCGGTATTAAACACATATTCAGGATCAGTTAGTTCCGCCGGAAGAGGAATTATTCGCTGAATATCTGCTATGACACTTTCAATGTCCCAATTTTCAGTCGCAGCACTCGACATACCTTCACCAATTACGGCCTCGCATTCTCCTTCTATCATCCTCTGTATCTTTGGTCGCAACTCAACGCCATCCAATACAGCATCTCTCTGCTCATAGATGATGTCTCTATGAGAGTTAACCACATCGTCATATTCCACTAAATTTTTTCTCATGTCGAAATGAAAGGATTCTACTTTGACCTGCGCGCCTTCAATGGATCGTGAGATCATTTTGTTCTCAATTGGGGTTTCGTCATCCATCCCAGCCCAGTCCATTATGGTTTGAATTCTATCCCCTCCAAATCTTCTTACTAAGTCATCATCCAGAGAACAGTAAAACCTGGTTTCTCCAGGATCACCCTGACGCCCTGATCTCCCTCTAAGCTGATTGTCTATTCTCCTAGCTTCATGTCTTTCAGTACCGATGATGAGAAGTCCGCCAACATTCAAGACATGATCATGGTCTTTTTCCCATTGCACAGTGTCTCCTTCGGCCAAATCTAAAGAACCACCCAAAACTATGTCAGTACCTCTACCTGCCATGTTTGTGGCTACAGTGACTGCCCCTGGTTTCCCAGCCTGGGCAACAATAGTTGCTTCTCTATCGTGTTGTTTCGCATTCAATACTTCGTGTTTAATACCTTGCTTTTTTAAAAGCCCACTTAGAATTTCTGATCTGTCTATATCCGTCGTCCCCACCAAAACAGGCTGTCCAATGTCAACTCTAGATTTAATTTCTCGTACGACGGCGTTGTATTTTGCAGCTTGGTCTCGATATATTAGATCTCCGTGATCAGACCTCATTACTGGATTATTTGTCGGTACGCTAAGTACCTCAAGTTTATAAATTTTCCAAAATTCCTCTGCCTCTGTCGCTGCCGTACCTGTCATGCCAGACAATTTAGAATAAAGTCTAAAATAATTTTGAAGGGTGATCGTCGCATACGTCACTGATTCCCTCTGCACAGTGATATTTTCCTTGGCTTCGATGGCTTGATGTAGGCCATCTGAATACCTTCGACCGTCCATTAATCGCCCAGTGAACTCATCGACAATTATGACTTTTCCATCCTTAACCACATACTCTCGATCTTTTTTGTATATCACTTCTGCTCTAACAGCATTTTCTACAAAATGGACCTGTCCAAAATTGTCAGCGTCGTACAGATTATCAACTTTAAGAAATTTTTCTATTTTGCCTATTCCGTTTTGGGTAAGTGAAACAGAGCGATGTTTTTCTTCCACTGAATAGTCTTCTTCTTCTCTTAAACTTGGAACAATTTTGGCGTACTTTGAATATTCGCTGGGGTTCTGCTGAGATGGGCCACTTATAATCAATGGTGTCCTTGCTTCATCAACCAAAATATTATCAACTTCGTCCACTATAGCGAACGACCTATCTCTTTGAACTCTTCTCTCAGCAACGTCAACCATGTTGTCTCTGAGATAATCAAACCCAAAATCATTGTTGGTACCATATGTTATATCCGACTCATAAGCCTCTTTCCTTGAGACTTGTTTTCCGGCTACCTGCTTACCATCAAAGGTATCGGGGTGGAAAAGATAGGCATAGTCGTGCTGCAAGGCAGAAACTGAAACCCCTAGGGTGTTATATATAACTCCCATCCACTCAGCGTCCCGTTTTGCCAGGTAATCGTTCACTGTAACAACATGAACTCCTTCTCCCGAAATAGAGTTAAGAAATGCTGGTAGGGTTGCGACTAAGGTTTTTCCTTCTCCTGTCCGCATTTCAGCAATTTTCCCTTGGTGTAAGACAATGCCGCCTAGTAACTGAACATCAAAATGCCTTTGACCAAGCGTTCTTTTGGCAGCCTCTCTTACAGCCGCAAATGCATCTGGAAGCAGTTCATCGAGGGATCTACCTTTTCCATATTCGGTTTTAAGAATTGTGGAAACGGCTTTCAGCTCTTCATCCGACTTAGACTCGTAAAGGCTCTCCAAACTATTTATTTGATCTACCAAGGGATCAAATTTAGAAAGAGCTTTTTCATCCGAGTTACCGAGAAGGTTCGTTATCGCTTTTAAAAATGCCATATTTTTTGTTATTAATTCCTTACTTCACAACAAATTATACGGGCACATCATTTACGAGTACCAGCAATTCACATCCACGTTAACTTGGCCTATGCTTCGAACATGGCCCCAACGGAAAGTCCACTGTGTATCCTATGGATTGCCTCCCCAAGCATGGGGGCGATTGATAGTACGGTCAAATTTGAACCCCGTTTAGCATCAGGTACAGGTAAAGTATCGGTGACAACTGTTTCTATCACTTCACTTCGTGCCAGTATATTACTCGCTTCACCTGAAAGTACGGGATGTGTGACAGCACAATAAATATCCTTGGCTCCATGTTCCTTAAGGGCCTGTGCAGTAGCTATAACAGTCCCGCCCGTTCCTAATTCATCGTCCACAATTAGAGCAGTTTTGTCCTTAACATCTCCGATCAAGCTTACAGCTTCAACTCGGTCCTCATTACCTATCCTGTGCTTTTCGACCAAAGACATTCCAACATTCAAAAACCTCGCAGTGTCTCTGGTTCTTTTCACATCACCTGCATCGGTGGCAGATGCAACTTCTATACCTATGTTATTGGCTTTAAAATGCCCTGCCAACATTTGGACCGCTGACAACTCATCAACTGGTATATTGAAAAAACCCTGTATTTGTCCAGCATGTAAATCAACGGTTAGGACTCTATCTGCTCCTGCCACAGTAAGTAAATTAGCAACGAGCCTAGCCGTTATGGGAACTCTAGGCTGATCTTTTTTATCGCTACGACCGTATGAATAATGAGGTATTACGGCAGTAATACGACCAGCCGAGGCTCTCTTTGCAGCATCTATCATCACCAAGAGTTCCATAATGTGATCATTCACAGGTTGGCAAAAAGTTTGTACCAAAAAGACATCTCTTTCTCTAACATTCTCTTTAAAACTTACAAACGTGTTGTCATTGCTGAATTTAAAAACATCGCATTCTCCAAGTGGTATCCGTAAATAATCACAAATGTCTGATGCGAGTTTTGGGTGGGAGTTACCGGAAAAAATTCTTAAATCTTCAAAAGAAGGCATATTAAAAACATCTCAAAGTATTTGATATGAAACCAATCTATCTCACCTGTTTACAGGTAGGCTAAGCGAGGCGAATTATAGCACAGCGAAAGGTAGTAAATGTTTATTGTTTTGTTACCCTTATTGCTTATTGGTGCCATGTGGCTGATACTTTTCTTTCCTATGATTTTTATGTTAATCAGGACTACAAAATGGCAAAACGACTACCAACTAAACCACAATTGCGGGATTTATCACCCCAATGGATCCAACGACAAGATGGGGTTTTCCTTCACCTTGAGGACGATTTGGGAATAGCTCAGACCGCGGTGCAAATACCGCAGAACCTAACACCAATACTACTGTTGTGTGACGGGACACGAACATTAGAATCCATAAATGGCGGCTTACTCCTACAGGGTATTTCTATAGGTCAAGAGAGAATATCTAACCTACTTGAACAATTAGACGATGCCTTACTCTTAGAAAACGGTAAATATGCTGCTGAGAAAAATAAAGCAATCCAAAAATATCGACATTCTGAACATCGGCCAATGTCTTTCGCGGGAACTATATATCCAGCCGCAGTTTCTGATTTAGACCTATTCATAAAAGAAAGCAAAGCCAGATTTGAGGCTTCCGAAAAGGCTGAGGAATATCAGGGGGATATACAAGGTCTGCTATCCCCTCACATTGATTTTGCAAGAGGGTACGCAACATATGCAGAGTTATGGAAAGAAAGTGAAGGACATTTAGAAGATATAGAGCAAGTCATACTGCTTGGTACAGATCACAGCGGGGGACTAGGTTCAATAACCCCAACCATGCAAAATTACCAAACCCCTTACTCAGATCTAGAAACCGATCTGACGGGTATTAAATTATTGGAGTCAGCGATTGTAGGAAAAGACCCTTATAACGAAGAATTGCATCATATAAAAGAACATTCCATAGAATTAGCTTTGACCTGGCTGCACAATGCTTTGGAAGGTAGGTCTTTCAAACTTTTGCCAGTCCTATGCGGTTCCTTTCAGAAATTTATCGTGGATAAACAGAGCCCTAGCGAGGATGAAACTATTAGCAATGTGATTGAAGCTCTTACTGAATATCGAAAGAAATCGAGAACTTTGGTGATTGCGGCGGGGGATTTGGCTCACATGGGACCAGAATTTGGAGATTCAGCTCCAATGGATGAGGTAGCACTAGCAGATCTCGCTTCTAAAGATCATATTTCCTTGGCTACCATCGAAAAAGGTGAGCCTGAAGATTTTTTTGACGCAAGTGCTGAGGAATCAGATGCAAGAAAAATCTGCGGATTAACACCTATATATTTAATGGGTAAAGTATTAGACGGTTGCAGAGGATATAGCGTCGGATATGATCAATGCCCAGCCGACCAGCAAAACACTTCTGTGGTTTCAATAGCTGGGACTGTGCTTTTTGGAGACTGAAAGAGGGTAAATATGACCAGAGTAGGATTTTTATTGAAGGTAAAAGAAGAATATATAGATGAATATAAAATCCATCACAAAAATGTCTGGTCGGAAATGAAAAATGCCCTGTCCAGAAATGGATGGAAAAATTACTCCCTTTTCATGAGACCCGACGGTCTACTGTTCGGATATTTTGAAGCTGACAAATCTTTGGCGGATTCTATTAAGCGTATGGACTCAGAGAAAGTAAATACTGACTGGCAAGAATTGATGTCACCATATTTTGAAATCCCTGAGGGCTCAGCGCCAGACCAAGCCATGATAGAACTTGAGGAAGTTTTCCATCTGGATTAGACAGGCTGGATTAAACAGGAGTGAACAATTATGAGACTAGCATCCAAAAAAGTAATTGTGACAGGAGGGGCTTCGGGTATAGGAAGATCTATATGCAATATCTTTGCTTCCGAAGGTGCCTCAATAGTTATCGCTGATATCGACGAATCTGGATCGCATGAAACCTCGGCTCAAATAGAGTCAGCCGGAGGCAAATCCCTCGCAGTAACAACAGATGTTTCTTCGGATGAAAGCGTCTCAGATATGATCAAAAAAGCCTCAGATTTCCTAGGTGGGATTGATATTCTTGTAAATGACGCTGCGGCATTCATATTCGGCAAGGTGGAAGATGTTACTCAAAAGGATTGGGAAACAGTGTTCGGAGTCAATGTGATAGGGGCCTCCAGCACCGTTAAACATTCCCTACCATATTTGAAACAATCCACTTCTCCAAACATAGTAAACATCGCATCCGTAAGTGGATTTATAGCCCAACCATCTTTTGTGCCATACAACGCTTCGAAAGGAGCTTTGCTACAACTGACACGATGTTTGGCTATGGACCTTTCAGAATTTAACATAAGAGTAAATGCAGTTTGCCCAGGAGCTATTTATACCCCGGCAACAGAAAGGCATATAGCTTTTGAAAAAGCAGATAGAGATGAATTCCTCGAAAAAGCAGGACAAACCAGCTTTCTCAAAAGAGTCGGCACACCTGAAGAGGTCGCATATGCAGCTCTGTTCCTAGCCTCAGACGAGGCTTCCTTCATCACTGGCAGCCATCTAGTGGTGGATGGAGGCGCCACCGTATGAGCTTTAACAAAGATTTTAAATTCGTAGATGCGCACGTTCATTTCTATGACATGCAACATCCAACACTTTATTACGGACACTGGCAGCCAAACGAAGACCATCCCTTTCTTGGGGCACAAACCCGAGTTTTAGGATCCAGGAACTATTTAGCAGAGGACTTCATAAGAGATTCACAGCCTCACGGAGTGACTAAAGCAATACATGTTCAGGCCGCCATCGGTTCCAAAGATCCTGTGGAAGAAACAAAATGGTTGCAGGAGGTATACCAAAATACTGGACTACCAAATGCGATAGTTGGCCATGTCGACCTAAGAGATTCCAAAGCCGAAGCTGTTATTGAACATCACCTAAATTATCCCAACTTCAAAGGTGTCAGAGATTTCTCCCATGGGGAATATTTAATCGATGATCACTTTAGACGGGGATACAGCTTACTGGAAAAATTCGATCTCATCTCAAGCATATCTGCCCAATGGCAAGACATGGAAAACCTAGCGGATTTGGCAAAAACATTCCCTAATACAAAAATAGTATTAGATCACGCTGGATTCCCCGAAGAAAGAACCACCGAATATTTCAATAATTGGAAAACCGGCATGAAGAAGATATCCGATTGGCCAAATATTTATTGCAAAATTTCTGGACTTGGAATGGGAGATAATCGCTGGACCGAGGATTCGATAAGACCATATGTCGAAACATGCATTGAACTTTTTGGAGTTGACCGATCCCTATTCGCCACAAACTGGCCTATAGATAGTCTATGGAGCGACTATGGCTCTGTGGTGCGGGCCTATCGCAATATAACTGGTAGTTTTTCTCAATCTGAAGTTGCAAAATTATTCCGCATCAATGCTGAAAGTATCTATCAGATTTAATCTTTACTATCGATTTCAGATTGAAAGGACCAAATCAATAGGCCGTTGTAGGGCTGGCATAAATTTTTATCATGGCCACCCAACCAATAACAGGTATCAGCCAGATCAACAGCCACCACCATTTTTTATTTTGGTCATGCAGCCGCCTTACGCTAATCGACAATGTTGGAGCTAACATGAAAATCCAAAATATTGTGGTGAGGGGATAAAAGGGTAGGGAACTCAACAAGATGGCATCTAAAATAAATAACGGAACTACACAGATTATTTGAAAGAGAGTGAAAAACCAGAACTCTCCTCTGGTTGAACGCCCGGTGAAATCAGACCATCTCCTGAAAGCCAAATTTATTGCTATTGAAAACGTCACTTCTATACTCTCTTTTATGAGATGTTAAATCCATCGTAACCACTAGCCGCGACTTGGTCACATATTTCACGATAAGGAGGTATTCCTCCTGCGTAAGGCATAAAAATTCTTTTTTTGCCAGGTATATTCGCTCCCACATACCAGGAATTACAGGTGTACCTTAGTGTATCGCCAGCAATTTCCTCAACGTGACTCGTCCAACTCTCTTCGGCTGATATTTTTGCTTCAATTTCACTAAAGCCGCCCGTTTCCATATAACTCAGGCAATCTCTTATCCATTCAACGTGTTGCTCAATTGAAGTCATCATATTGGACAATACAGAAGGACTACCTGGTCCAGTGATAGTAAACATATTGGGAAAACCTGCCATACTCAATCCTAAATAACTCTGAGGGCCATCAGACCAAATGTCTGTCAAATGAACCCCCTCTTTTCCCTTAATGTTCATTGATAACAAAGCGCCAGTCATTGCGTCAAAGCCAATTGCGAAAATGACAATGTCAAATGCATAAACATTATTTTCGGTTTGAACGCCTTCTTTGACCAGACCTTTTATCGGGTCAGTATTCACATCTAAAAGAGTCACATTACCCCGGTTGTAAGTCTCGTAATAGTCAGTATCAGCGCACAGTCGTTTACAGCCAATAGTGTTTGTAGGAGCAAGCAACTCAGCCGTCACCGAATTAGTTACTGTTTCTCTAATCTTATCTCTT
>RQOP01000059.1 GCA_008373095.1 SAR202 cluster bacterium
GTCGGGAAACATCTTTATAGACAAGCCCCAAAGGAATGCCGTCAGCATTTAGTAACTCTTGGGCAGCCTCTATATCAGCAGGGTCGTGGCCTTCAGGTATCTCATATGCTATGGCCTTGATTCCCTTCTTTTCGTTACCTCTTAAAGCATCATATGTATTGTTGTATTCAGTGCAAGGAGATTGCACGTGCACAATTGAGAAGCCAGGATGAGTCATGGCATCTGAGATTAGTTGGCTCATGTCCTTCACCTTACTAGACATGGCTGAAGCGATATAAGATACACCAACCGTTAGATAAGTTCTAAGTGGATTCAAGGAATCTTCAACTTTGCCATATGGAGTAGAACTAGTTATAACGCCCAATTCTGTCGTTGGTGAGCTTTGCCCCTTGGTGAGACCGTATACGCCGTTATCCATCACCACGACGGTGACATTTAAATTACGAAGGGCCTGAGGCGCAATATGTTCCATACCGATCCCCAAAAAGTCCCCATCCCCAGCAACTACAACCACATTAAGGTCAGGATTTCCCATTTTAATGCCCATAGAGATAGGTAAAGACCTACCATGTATTCCATGAATACCAAAAGGCTGTTCTTTTTCCAGCATATGAACCATATTGCCAGAGCAACCTATCCCAGCCACAACTACAGTGTTTTCTATGGGTTTCTCACTCTCTGTAGTAAATTCCGTTAGAGCCCCTTCCAAGGCCCTTCTTACGCCAAAATCACCACAGCCAGGACACCATTTAAAATCATATTCAGGATTTTTCAAAGTCATACCGTCGCACCATCCTTTACGGCACTATCCATCAATTCTTTAATATTTGCAACCAAATCACGAACTTTAAAAGGAAGACCAGTATACTGAGTTATCGCCACTGCATTAATCCCCTCACCCCTCAGTACGGAAGCAAATTGCCCCATATAATTCAGTTCTGGAACAATTACCAAATCTTTTTGCTTAAGCGCAGTCAGCATCTCTTCAGGCATTGGGTGAATGTACATAGTGTAATACCAAGACAAATCAACACCTTCTTCCCTAAGCTCATTAAACGCATCAAGTGCCGGTCCTTTGGAACCGCCCCAAGGAACAAGAGCTATGTTGGAACTTTCATTTTCTGACTCGAAGGTACCGTCGTCTAACAATAGAAGTTTACTAAATCGACGCTCCGTCATCTGAATATGCCTTGCAGGTAAATGAGTAGTATCACCCATGGCATCATGTTCACTTCCATTGGCAACATATGCACCCGGGCCTCCCGGTATTGGCATGGGAGAAAGTTCCCACCCATCGTACCTCAGGTATCCATTTGATCCCTCGTATACTTTACGATTCTCTTCACCCAATGATGCCAGATCAGGTCGAGGTATATTCTGCCTTCTCTCTGACAAAGCATGCTCACTAAGAATAACCACCGGACCTTGATACCTTTCGGCCCAATTCACTGATTTGACACCAGCGATGAAGCATTCTTCCACTGTGCCCGGTGCTATGACCGGCATTTTCATATCTCCATGACCTGGATAGAGAGCTGTAAGGAGATCTGACTGTTCTGTTTTAGTTGGGAGACCTGTTGAAGGTCCTCCTCTTTGAACATCTACCACTACCACAGGTATTTCAGCCATCCACGCAAGCCCTATTCCTTCACCCATCAAGGTAAATCCTGGTCCCGCTGTGCTGGTCATTGCTTTTTTGCCTGCAAAGCCCGCCCCAACTATGCTAGTGATGGATTCAATTTCAGATGAGGATTGGTGAACAAATTTTCCCTCTCCTACCAGATTTTGTTCCATCCAAAGCAATATAGGAGTAGCCGGCGATATCGGATATCCAATGAAGGTGTCGAGGCCAGCATGTGCAGCCCCCATGCTAATAGCAATGTTTCCGTTTAACAAAACTTGATCACCTTCAGGTTTAATTGGATCAGCCAATTCCCCTAGGTTGAAGCCGCTTTTCGTAGCTTCTGCGGACCCTAAAGATAAAGCCATATTGTTTGAGTCAATTATTTGTTGGTCGCTATCCCTTCCCCTTGTATATCTTTGCCTATTAAAGTCCTCAAGAATATTAATGGGAAGATCTACAAGTTCAGCTAAAGCCCCCATTACGACGAAGTTTGCTGCTCGATTGTTTCCTGTTTGTTTAGCTAATTCATCAAAATCCATAGCTAATGCATTATCAGATGCTTCAATTTCGAATTCACCTGAGTTATAAACAATGACACCATCAGAGGCCACATCATCTTTGTGATTATCATAAGCATATTGGTTAAAAGCCACCAATACATCAAGTTCATCACCTGAACTCAATACCTCTTTGGTCGATATTCTAGTCTGTGTCCAAGTCGGTCCACCCCTAATCTGAGAAGGAAATGTCGAAAAAGTCTGAACATGATATCCAGACTGTGCCATTGCCTGGGCAAGTCCTTCCGCAGATGTAACAACCCCCTGTCCACCTTCACCGGCGAACCGGACAACAAAGTCCTGCTTCTTCAAAGTATCCTCCAAAAAGTTTTTTTCTGGCAATCGTTGTTCCCATTGCAAATAAACTAAAATCTATCTGCTCCAAAACCACCTCAATAGCCATTTGAATCAGATAGTCTGTTCAGCTAAAACAGCCAGCTATCAGAAGGCTAATGTACAACACCATCAGAAAATATATCAACCGAGTTTTTATAGTGTCAATTTTGTGTATGGCTTCACAATCCAAATTTGGAGTTTTTAGCCTAAAATATCTTCTCTTTGATTTAAGATTTTAATCCTCGACAATCATAGTAAAAGAAACTGGTCCTAGCACACTGTAAATTAGATCAAAAACGATCATTAACGTTATCCACTTCAAAAATTGATCCAAATTATCCCCATTCATGACCGCATAGGTAGATTCCACAGCTCCTAAGATGATCGGCACAACCACAGGTAGGAACAAGATGGGCAACATAACTTCCTTGGCTCTCATATTCATTGAAATAGACGCAAACAACATCCCTGATAAGGAAATACCAAACAATGCTGGTATAGATACATAAAGCATGTACAAAGGGGACAACGTCACATTGAAAAGGACCACCAGAATCGGAAGCAGTATCGATTCAATTAAAAGCAAAAATAAAACATTTGAAATCACTTTTCCAAAAAAGATCACATCTCTTCCGATAGGTGCCGTTAATAACCCCTGAAACGCTCCTTGTTCAGATTCAGACAAAAACATTCTGCCAAATCCCACCATTGCTCCAAATAAAACAGACACCCATAAAATACCAGGCACTATTAAGTTAGCGGTGTTAGGGGTTGATTCAAGGGCGAAATTGAATGTTACAACCACCAGAAAAGAAAAAATGAAAACCGGTAAAACCACATCCTTACTTCTTACTTCTAGCAAAAAATCCTTTCGAACCATAACAAATAAATGGTAAAAATATTTTTTAATTCTCATCAACCAACATCCCTTTTGATATTCGTTGGTTGCGTATTACACCTTTATACACAATCTCCTGTGAATGGGTGGTCATTAATATAGAGGTTCCTTTCTTCAGCTCACTATCAATGATCTCTTCTAGCAATCCCAAAGATTCTCTATCCAATCCGGATTCCGGTTCATCAAACAGCAGAAGTTGGGGTCCATGGAGAAGAGCACGCGCTATAGCAGTTCTTTTGACGTATCCGTGAGATAAGGTTGATACTTTCGTATCCAATCTGTCAGAAAGACCTATCAGCGATGTCTTCTCCAAGATCGTGTTTCGGAAATCGTCCAGTGAGTTCAATTGGGCATAAAATTCGAGATTCTCTCTGACAGTAAGTTGAGAATATAAAAAAGGTTGATGGGCCACAAATGCTAGCTGAGACCTATATTCATGAGGGTCAGATCTCAAATCTTTGCCGAATATTTTCACAACACCTGAATCATATGCTACCAAGGAAGAAATTATTGACAGTAATGTCGTTTTACCAGATCCATTCGCACCTCTGATGACAACAACTTCACTCGAATTGACAGCCAGGGACAAATTGTTAATTACTCTGTTCCTGCCATAAGACTTTTCTAAATTTTCTACTTCCAAAAGCGAATTCACGACATACATACCCACAGATGTCAAAAGCAATATCAGTCTGACTAGAGTTTCATTGTTACAATTAAAACATTAACAGACAAAAATAGCATTGGAGCAAAAAAATGCCCTCGATAGAAGACTTGCAAAATGCATATGAGTCACTGGACGACAAAATTCAGACCGTTTCAGAAGATTCTATAAATTCGGAGATGCTAATTTCCTTCGACTACGAATACCCTGGTTCCAATAGCAAAGTCCGAATAGAAACCGAGGAATTTACTGCCGTTTGCCCGTGGACCGGACTACCTGACTTTGGGACATTAACCATCGAATATGTCCCATCTAACCTCTGTATAGAATTAAAATCCCTCAAATATTATTTAATGGGATTCACTGGTGTCGGAATTGTCCAAGAACATGCTGCCAATCGGATATTGAATGACCTCGTTGATTGTTGTAACCCAAAGGAAATGACTGTTGATCTAGAATACAAAGTCAGGGGAGGGATAACCACCAAAGTTTCGGTGAGTCGCAACAACTGAAGACTCCTTTGTGGAACTACCTTACTTTATAGGTTAAACTTTCGCTCATTCCTTATTCATAGTCCTCTATAAGAGTCAATAGATATACTCAAATCTAGGAGAGTAAAATGACAAATTTCGTAAGATTTCAAAACAACGGCAACGCTTCCTTTGGGGTTTTGGAAGGAGAAACGATATCAGAAATATCAAATGCTCCCTTCGACTCATACCAAACAACAGGGAATACTTTCTCCTTGGGATCCGTAAAGTTGTTACCTCCTGTCGCCCCTAAAAAGATCGTGGCAATCGGTCTTAATTATCGAAGTCATCTTGGGGGAAGACCGGGCCCTGAAGCCCCTGAACCATTCCTCAAAGCATCTACTACGGTGGTAGGTCATGGAGATAAAATCGTCATACCTAAAATAGCTCTGGAAGAAGGCGTAAAAATACAACCTGAAGCTGAATTGGCACTGGTTATTGGAAAGGAATGCAAAGGCGCCTCTCAGGCCAATGCCCTTGACTATGTATTTGCATACACTTGTGGCAATGATGTTTCTGCAAGAGATTGGCAGCAAAACGATCTGCAATGGGCGAGGGCAAAATCGTCAGACACATTTGGACCAATAGGACCATGGATGACGACAGATCTAGATCCGACCAACATTCAAGTCATATGTCGGGTCAATGGAGAAGAAAAACAGAATCAAAACACTTCTGATCTATTGCATCCAGTTACCAAAATCATCGAATATGTCAGCGCTGTCATAACCTTAGAGGTCGGGGATGTAATAATGACAGGTACCCCTGGTACCCCCGGTGACATTCATCCTGGAGATACAGTAGAAGTGGAAATTAGTGGAGTCGGAGTGCTAAGCAACCCAGTTGTTTCAGAATAACCGAATCATAGAAACATTCGGGATGCGACCCAGTTTCATCCCGAATGTTTCTATATATTCTCAAGCCGGAACCTCAATAGTTCTGACCCATCTCCAATTAACCAGTAGAAAACAATATAAGCGCCCGCCACGACCATTGACACTTTTCCTATCGTCTCAATGTATGGAATTAAAATAACCACTAAGCGTTGAGTGGCATCTTCAAAATATAAAACAGCTATGGTCACAGAGGTCATGATTAACCCCATACCAAAGCTATAAGCTATTGATCCAAAAACTACATTGGCCAGTCCACCAGCCGAAATTCCAGAACCCACCACAATACCAACTGCAGATAAAAAAACCGGCAAAGCGCAACTCAGTGAGGCTAGAGCGTATGCGATACCAAACAAAAATATATGTTTGACCCCATTAAATGAACCAAATGAAACAGTGCTAAGGTAAGGCAAAGACAAATTCCGACCCATCAGCAGC
>RQOP01000060.1 GCA_008373095.1 SAR202 cluster bacterium
GTTTTATCAGCGAGGTCATCAGGAGTCATTGGCCCCGCATCGGCCATTTCCCTAAACAATCCTAGCTGCTCTCCTACGTATGTCAGTCCCATACTGGCAGAAGCACCCATGTCTGAGACCATGGATATGAGAAAGTCGTGAAGTTTGTCCTCGTTTATTGCCATTACAATCCACCATCCTTTCGGCACTAAAAAAGCGTCCGCTTATTGTTCGGGTAATCTGCAAACCTATCAAAAAGGTAAGCGTTACTACATCGCATGATTACATTTAAACATCTTAATTATGCTAATCAATAATAATTGGTACCCTACCATACCAATAGGTAATTAATTAAGTCAAAAAGAGTGGTTAACAGCTAAACGGCACTAATTCAGAACAGCAACTGAGCTGTATTGAGGAAAAGTATGCAATGAAAAATGCGCAGATGTTCCAATTATCTATGATCGCGACATGTGCGTAAAAACAATGATGTCTAGCTTTTCATTTAGGTGTCTAAGGTCTATGACTAAAGATAAAACAAAAAAACGAAATGAGCTTCAGTACAAAAAACCACAGACATATTTCTGACTAAAACGTACAAATAAGATATATTTGCAAAAACCTACTCTTAGGATGGAGGTACCTCATGGCAAAACCCAAAGTTCTGATCACCGGTGCAAGCGGATTAATCGGTGGTTTAGTCATTAAAGGTCTGTCGGAGAAATATGATTTTAGTGCCTTGAACCGAAGCAAAATACAAGGTATACCCCTCAGACAAGCAGATATATCCAACATTGACGAAATTCTGCCAGCCTTTGAAGGCATTGACACTGTATTACATTTATCCGCTTTTTTAGCGGACGTTAACGATTGGGAAAATACGAATCAAGTAAACATAAAAGGTACATACAACGTGTTTGAAGCGGCTAGAAAGCATGGTGTTTCCAGAGTTGTATTTGCAAGTTCTGGAAGTACTATGCTTGGATACGAACTAGATTATCCATATGGCCATATCGCGCGCGGTGAACATGAAAAAATGCCGGACGATTGGGAATTGGTGGATTATAAAGACCCTGTAAGACCCGACAGCTTATATGGTGTCAGCAAAGTTTTTGGAGAGACCTTGGGACGGTATTTTTCTGACTACCATGGCATTTCGGTCATAAATATAAGGTTAGGTGCTGTATTAGATACAGATCAACCCAAGTTAGTTCGCCACTATCCTGGATATTTAAGTCAGGCCGATTGTGTTCAAATGATAGACCTGTGTTTGAGTGCTCCAGCTTCAATTAAATTCGAAATTTTAGATGCGATTTCAAACAACAAATTGAGATGGAGGGATACTTCTCGCGCAAGTGCACTACTAGGATGGAACCCTGTCGGTAAGTCAGAAAATTTCAAACTGTGAACCCATCATGTTCAATGATTCACATCCTTTGAAAGGAAAATTTTGAGATTTCTCTCCATGTTCTGAAGTATAAGTCCCATTGGGGATCAGCCTATCATCTCAGATGAAACATAAATGAATCTCATGGCCCCAACAACGAGAGGTAGGAGTTCTAAACATGAAATTTGGTATAGCCTTAACAACTGCCGCAACGCCGGTATATAGAGAAGCTGAGCAAAGAGATTTTTTGGTTGAAGCACTCAAAATTTCTGAATCCAAAGGTTATGAATCAGTTTGGGTGAGTGATCGCACCCTCTATCCCAATGATATTTCACAACGATACCCACAGCAATTTGGACCTGGCAAGTCAAACCCAGATTCCCAAAATATCTTGGAGTCCCTGACGACCCTGTCTTTTATAGCAGGTAAAACTCAAAACATACACCTAGGAACCAGCGTTCTAGTTCTCCCTTTCAGAAACCCTTTGTTAAACACCAAAATGATTTCAACTTTAGATGTTCTTTCTGAAGGAAGATTAATTCTCGGAATCGGAAGCGGGTGGATGAAAGAAGAATTTGATTCCATGGGCGTTGGTTATCTTGATAGGGAATCCATAACAGACGAACACTTGGACTTTTTGTCGCATGCTGCCAAGGATCCTTCACCTGAATATGTCGGGGCTCATATAAATACCCAAGAAATGCGGCTTTTCCCACAAACATTTAACAGACGTTCAATACCAATTTGGGTAGGGGGAAATTCGAATAGGTCTCTACTTCGGGCTGCGAGTTACGGTAATTTCTGGCATGGGATTAATTTAACACCCTCTCAGTTAGAAAATAAAACAAACAACTTAAAACGTATCTGCGAAATAGAGAAAAAAGATTACTCTGCAATTGGAATCTCACTCAGGACAACAATTAATATAATGGATAATCCTATTACCGCCTCAGGGGAAAGGGCATATCTAACCGGTAGCATAGAACAAATAGGAAAAGACTTGGAGGAGTACAAAAAAGCAGGCTTACAATACCTAGTCATTTCAATGGCAGGTGATTCAAAAGAGAGTGTAGCCAGATCGATTGAAATTTTCGCAGACAATTTCTTATAGATCTCATCAATTGAGTAGCGAGTCAATTTCGTGACAAATGGATATCTAGGACCACGTTGACCCAGATACGCATATAGAAGCTTCAGAGAAGAGGAATGCAGTCTTAAAGGGTTAATATTTCAAAAAAATACCCACATATTTATCTGTTAACATTCGCTTAGTAAGTGGGTAGAAAAAGCATTCAAAACGCATTAAGCGGACGCTAGGAGACTAAAATGGAACTTGGTTTATTTCTGATGCCTCTACACAGGCCTGACAGCTTTCATGCAGACACCTACGATCAAGACCTTAACCTCATGGAAGTCGCAGATGATCTGGGTTACACCGAGTCATGGATCGGAGAACATTTCACTATGCCATGGGAGAACATGCCGTCACCTGAACTTTTTGTGGCAAGAGCTCTGGGGGTGACTTCTCGGATGAAGTTTGGTATCGGAGTATCCCTGCTCCATATGCATCATCCTGCTCATGTAGCTCTAAGAATAGCTCAACTCGATCATCTAGCACGAGGCCGCCTGTATTTCGGTATTGGTTCAGGGTCTGGAACCCAATGGAATAAGGAAATATTTGGAGTCGATACTGCGCGGGAAGATATCCACAGCCAGATGATGGAGGCTGTATCAGTTATCCAGCAGTTTTGGGCTGGGAAACCATTCCACCACAAAGGAACATTTTATGACACAGGCATTCCTGAGCCAAAAGGAGACACCCTATTTGACTACCACATGATTCCGTTCCAGAAACCGCATCCGCCCATCGCAGTTGCAGGTAGTAGCCCAAGCTCAGGAACCCTGTCTGTAGTAGGTGAGAAAGGGTGGATTCCTATGAGTACTTGTTTTCTACATGAAATGCACCTACCAAGCCATCGTGACGTCGTAGTCAAAGGAGCGTCAAAAGCAAACCTAGAATCTCCTAGATCAAAGTGGCGCATTTCAAGAGAAATATATGTAGCAGAAAACGGGGAAGAAGCAAGAAAGGAAGCATTGGAGGGCCCGATGGGACAATTCTTCCAGGACTATTGGATTCCGTTATTGAGTTCGGGAGGTGGACTAGAAGGACTAAAATTAGACCGCAACATGGCAACTGAAAAAATTACTCCTGAATATATGCTTGAAAACGTGTGGATCGTGGGTGATCCAGATGAATGTGCTAATCGTTTGCGAAAACTTCACGGGGACGTAGGTGGATTTGGTACGCTTCTAGCACTTTGCCACGACTGGGGCGATATGACCCCAAAGTGGCATAGATCACTTGAGTTGCTAAGCAAGGAAGTCTTACCCGCACTTTCAGACTTAGATTAAACTCAGTAAGCCATATGAATAACATATGGATGTAATTAGGTGCGAAAAAGTGGTGCCAGCATTCACCTCCACCAAGGCCAACGGGAACCAGAGCCGAGTTTATATATTAAGCAGTAGTCTGTCCTGCCAAGTCACATTTAAAAAGTAATTTCTTTGAAAACAACTTCATATAAAAAATCCAATATGGGGACTTCTTCAACCTGGCTTGCTTTTTCAGTTGCAGCGGTGGCCATTATGAGTTCTACCCTGGATCGAGGCGCCTCAAATGTCATATTGCCAAATATAGCAGAGGAATTTGTATCTGATATCCCTACCGCGCAATGGATAAATACAACATTTTTGCTTATGGTGGCTGCTTTGCTATTACCAATGGGGCGATTAACTGACATATTAGGCAGCAAAAAAATCATTGTATCAGGACTAATCGTGTTTCTTTTTGGAGGAATCACGAGTGCACTAGCACCTTCAATAGAAATATTGATATCTGGCAGGGCTATACAAGGAATAGGCGGAGCAATGGTGCAAGGTACCGCGTTTGTAATCGCAATTTCTGCTTTAGGGGAAAGACAAAGAGGGAAAGCTGCAGGACTAGTAATTATGTTTGGAGGTTTAGCTAACGTCGCTGGAACAACCGTAGGCGGCCTAGTAACAGCATACGCAGGTTGGAGAAGTGTATTCATCGTTACCTCCTTGGTCTCAGGTGCTGGGGCATTATTAGCGTTCTTAGCACTGGATACTCAGCGTGGTAACCAAATTTACAATTCGAAGTTTGACTGGTACGGAGCAACACTCTGTGTATCCACACTCTCGGGACTGTTGTTTAGCATCGCCATGAGCGCACACTTCGGGTGGTCTTTAATCCCTTTGAGCATTATCGCCTTGTCGCTGGTATCGGGAGGACTTTTCGTTTGGAGAAGTTTGGTTACCGACAGCCCGATTTTGGACCTACAACTATTCAAACGTCCCATATTTGCGTTATCAATTTTGTCCAACCTAATATGCTTTACCGGCATGTCATCGGCATTATTTTTGCTGCCATTCTATTTGAAATATGTCCAAGGGTATCCGCCTGACAAAGTGGCTAGTGTATTTATCCCTGCCGCCGCTTGCATGGCGATTGTAAGTCCACTAAGCGGAAGATTATCGGACCGATTTGGAACTAGAATATTCACAGTGGGAGGCTTACTACTTGTAACAATAGGCTTAATGATGTTGTCTACCCTTGATGAATCGTCTAACAGTCTTATTCCCTACTTCGCCATGATTCCCATCAATGTCGGGATGGGAGCTTTCTATGGCCCTAACAATAGCGCTGTTCTAGCAGTAACTCCAACGTCAAATCAAAGCTCTGTTATAGGATTCATTAATTTGATTCGCAACACAGGAAGCGTGATCGCAATACCAGTTGCAGCTACCATAGTAACTCTAGCGATGAACTCTATGGGATTCGAAGCCAATTTATCAGCAGTGAACGACGGTTCAGATATGGAGTTAATTTCATCTTTTATAAAAGGAATGAGAATTTCATTCGTGATTTTTACGTCGGCGAGCCTGATTGGCATGATAATGTCACTTTACCCAAGCCCAAAATTATTTGAGAACTAAGGAGGTACAACCAACAGGGTAGGGGGCAAAAAGAGT
>RQOP01000061.1 GCA_008373095.1 SAR202 cluster bacterium
GTTCACGGTTCAAGTCCGTGGCGGGTCACCATAAATCATAACCAATAGGTTGCTCAAACGACCGAATTTTTGTTTATCGAGGGAGATTAAGATGACGGATATGATCACCACTGATTCAGGACTCCAGTATGAAGTCTTAGTAGAAGGGGCTGGAGCAACGCCCGGACCCACAGACACAGTATCGGCCCATTACCATGGAACCTTTGAAGACGGCCGTGTATTTGATAGTTCAGTTGATCGCGGTGAACCAATAGATCTTCCGGTTAATGGAGTTATACCTGGTTGGCAAGAGGCACTTCAAATGATGAAGGAAGGCGATAAATGGCGCCTAGTCGTCCCACCTGAACTCGGCTATGGTGCTGCCGGTGTCGGTCCCATTCCTGGGAATACCACTTTAATATTTGAGGTTGAGCTGATAAAAGTTAGGTAGTTGGGCTATTTTTATCTCTTTCACTTTAAAGATAAAGGCCTATTTATACGTTCAGGGTTCCTTCACTGACCAGCACTGAATGGCCGCCGATCCAGACACCAGAGACCTTTCCTTCAACTTTCAGAGTTCGACCAGATAGGATGCTCGGGCGTCCAACTTCTGTTCCTTGAGATATAAGCCAATCTTTTTCTAAGTCGTCATGTGGGTCAAGCTGAGTTAAAAGAGCGACGAGAGCACAATTTGCACTTCCAGTCGCCGGATCTTCGAATACTCCATCAAGGGGTGCAAACATCCTGGCTTTGATGTCGAACTCATCAACGTCTCGACAATATAGATGTATGTATGAAACATTAGTTTCCTCAAGCAAATCTTCCAGAAGCGGCATATTTATTCTAGCCTTCTTGAGTACAGGGTCAGATGGGAGTTCCACAAAAAGAAATGGAAGTCCAACTGAGGCCACCTGTGGAGGATGGGTGGTGGTGAGAATTTCTGACTCATTAAGTGAGACGACAGAGCCGACCAATTCTTTGTTAACTGCAACTCCGATTGATAATGCTTCAGGAGCCCCCAGCTCACACCAAATATCACCAGAATCATCTTTTTGTATCTTTATTGGGACCCGCCCAGCTTCTTCTTCAAACACAATATTCACCCCCTCATTTAGATCGCCAAACATTCCCTGGTTCGCCAACGCAAAAGCGGTACCTATATTAGGATGACCAGCAAAGGGCACCTCTGTCGTTGGAGTATAAATTCTCACTTTTCTTGTATTTCCATGTTCTGAGGGAAAGACAAATGTGGCTTCAGAAAAATTGAATTCTTTCGCGATTGATTGCATCTGCCAATCTGATAAACCTTGCGCATTTGGGAAAACTACTAGTTGGTTACCGCTAAATTTATATTTGGTGAATACATCGCAGATAAAATATTTATATTCCATGCCTATAAAATCCTTCATTGGGGTTTAGAGTTTCGCTTATTTCAACAACTCAAATCCTATAAACATTAACTTTCGTTTCTTTGACTAGATGAAACAGACTAACTTGTATTAATTTAAGCTAAACCATAGACTTGCTGCTATCCATCGTCTATCAACCATATAAGAATTCCATTGCCTTTTGTGACAAGGTGATCATCGATGGTGGAATACAAATCTAAGGAGATTTTATGTCGTACGTCATTAATATTTATCGTAAACCTAAACCGGGTAACTTCAAGGCTGTTCGAGATGCAACAATTGCAAGTTTGGACGCAAGTGTCGCTGCAAGGGGGGGTAGGGGATTCGTCACTGGAACGATGTCCCATCCCATGCCAACTCAAGGCTCGAATATGATCGTCTCAACCACCGGGGGATTTGAAACAGCTGATCAGATAGATGAAATGATGGATTCCGGTAATGATGAAGTTCTAGATCGTATAGAGGCCGTAAACGCCCTATGTGACAGCGCAAGTAGTTCTATTTCCCAACTACTTCCTCCCCAAAGCAACATTCCTGAAAATTTCAACCCAAAGTGGGTCATGAGGGACATGCAAATAGCCAAACCAGGTCAGCTCCCAGGCTTGATTGAATATTTAATGGAATGGCGAGAGCAAGGCATCGATGTTCGTAACCAACTCGCCTTAACGATCCCACTAGGTAAAATGAATCTAAACGCACTAAGACTCACTTTCATGTTTGAAAGTCTTGCCGATATGGAGACTGGATGGGCAAATATTGTCGCTGATCCTAAATTGCCTCCTTTGCTAGATAAGTTGGAGACAAGCCCAGTGAGAGTAGTTTCGCGGGTCCTACATAGGGTTGGATTCTAAGGAAAAGTAATATTTAGCTTAGTTAAACCATGGAAATGACTGGTGACTGAATGTGCTGGTCAAGGGGTACCAAATAAAGCCTATCCACGTGAGATAGGGATTTGGTGCCCCATTTTTAATCTTGCGAGGAAAATAACTAAGAGTACACGCTCACTACAATATTCATCATAGCTCTAAGCCTGGGCTAGGATATCAATTCTTGAAATCCCTCTGTTTTGAGAGGTATATTAAGGGAAATTAATCCTAGCGTTGAGGCGATATGACACAAGCTACAGATCTTAAGGTAAACATTCCCCTGGAAGAGCATCTGGATTACGACGCCATCGTGATTGGTGCGGGAATTTCTGGCCTTTACCAACTCTATAAATTGCGGGAATTAGGACTAAATGTCCGAGTTTTTGAGGCAGGTACAGGGGTTGGAGGAACTTGGTATTGGAACAGATATCCGGGAGCTCGATTCGATTCAGAAAGCTATTCCTATGCATATTCTTTCTCGGAAGAACTTTTAGCTGAGTGGAATTGGTCAGAACATTTCGCTTCACAACCAGAAATCCTTAGATATCTACAACACGTAACAGCCAAATTCGATCTTATAAAAGACATCCAATTTTCAAGTGATGTTAAGTCTGCTATATATGATGATCCGACTCGAAGTTGGGAAATCACCTTAGGTGACGGGAATAAGTACAGAAGCCGATTTCTAATCGCTGGTATAGGCCTACTTTCGCAACCTACAATGCCCAAAATAGAAGGTATTGATTCCTTTGAAGGACCTTCCTTCCACACGTCACGATGGCCACATGAGCCCGTTGATTTCTCTGACAAGCGGGTGGCAATTATTGGAACCGGCGCAAGCGGAGTCCAGGCAATCCAAGAGATATGTAAAAATGTAGGTCAGCTTACAGTATTTCAACGACGACCTAATTGGTGTGCACCCTTACACAACGACAAAATCGGTACTGAAGAGATGAAAGAAATCAGGTCCGGTTACGACGAAATGTTTGAGCGATGTGATCAAACGCAGGCAGGTTTTCTTCACACCGTTGATCCCAGGGGCACATTTGAAGTAACAGAAGATGAGAGGTACGAATTCTGGGAGCATTTGTATGCGAGTAAAGGGTTCGGTATATGGCAGGGCAACTTTAAAGACGTCCTGAGTGACCCCAAAGCTAATAAATTAATGTCAAATTTCGTGGCTGATAAAATACGAGGCCGCGTAAATGATCCTGAGACAGCAGAAAAATTGATCCCAAAAGACCATGGATTCGGAACTAGACGAGTACCACTAGAAACCAAATATTTTGAATCCTATAACAGGGAAAATGTGAAACTAATTGATATCACAGAAAATCCCATCCTCAGAATTACGCCAACAGGAATATCAACCAAGGAAGAAGAATTAGAATTCGATTTCATAATATACGCCACCGGATTTAATGCTATTCTGGGCAGTTATGACAGAATAGATATACAAGGAACCGATGGTCGAAAATTAAGAGATCAATGGAAGCAGGAACTATCTAGTTTTCTTGGACTCCAGGTTAACAATTTCCCGAACCTTTTCATGATCCTTGGGCCTCATGCCCTACTTGGCAATAACCCGAGAAGTATCGAATATAACGTCGAGTGGATAACAGATCTCATCAAATACATGGGAGAAAAAAGTTTTACTCGAGCAGAAGCCACAGAAGATGCTGTGGCTAGCTGGTACGAGTATGTTCTCGATCAAGGTAAAGGTCTATTGTCTAATGAAGTGGATTCTTGGATGACAGGCGTGAACAGCAACCTTGAAGGCAGGCAAAAAAGAATTATTGCCAGATACAGTGGTAGTCAAGCATCTTACCGTAGTCGGTGTGATGAGGTTGCAGCAAGCGGGTATGCTGAACTAAATCTTCTCTAGAATACTAGAAATATTACGGTGGATTTCAATGCAAACAAATTTAACAAAAGAAAAACTCAAAAATGGCGCCCCTACATTTGGGGCTATTATCCATGAATATTCACCCGGCACGGTTGAATTATTCGGTGCAATTGGGTATGACTTCGTGATGATCGATTGTGAGCATGGCGGTATGTCGGTCGACCAAGTAGAGAATATGGTGAGGGGAGCTGAAGTATTTGGAATCACACCTATAGCCCGAATCCCAAATCATGATCCTTCCACCATTTTGAGATTTCTAGACCGCGGTGTCCAAGGCATCATTGTCCCCCATATCAATACAAAGTCCCAAGCAGAATCCGTAGCAGAAGCGGCCAGATACCATCCGGATGGCAACAGAGGGGTAGGTGGTGGCAGGGCTCATGACTATGGGGTAAGTGTTGCAAGAGCAGAATCGACCAAATTCGTTAATGACAATATCCTCGTAATTCCAATGATAGAGGAAGTAGAAGCTATTAAAAACGTAATAGAAATCGCTTCAGTTGATGGGGTTGATGTTTTACATGTTGCTCCAGGAGACCTTGGTCAAAGCATGGGTAATCCACCTCAGTCAGAAATACGAAAAGCTATGGACGAGGTAGTTCCTAAGATCAGAAGTGCAGGGAAGTGGGTTGGAGTTGGAGGCAACTCCCCTAGTGATGTTGCCCGGGTGTCTGATTTGATAAATTTAGGCGCAAATATGATTACAA
>RQOP01000062.1 GCA_008373095.1 SAR202 cluster bacterium
CCATATAATTTTGCACTCATATTTTTTCCTAACTCTTTATGTCGATAGTTTTGAGTATATGTTTAGGTCTAACTTTGAGTAGATTTACCTTTCTGACGATAGCAGGCTCACTAATTTGAAGCTCGCATAATCGAGGTGTCGGTTGTCTTTTTGAAGACGAGATCCTTTTAAAGTTTGCTAATAGAGCTTTATCATATAAGCAACATAATTAATAATAAAAACATAAAAATACTATATATAGCAACTAATAGATAAAATTCGGCAACATAAAACAAGATATATCGTTGATTGAAAGTGACTGCCAAGACTGATGGGGGAATCGTTTATCAGATTGCTTATGGATCGATGTGTTCTTCTATTTAAGTTGATCTTAAATTAAGAGCTATAAGGCACATTGATAGGTCAGATTGCGATATATTAGGTGGGTTCTAATAAATAAGGATATTGGTATGAAAGTTGCTTATATTTTAAATACTCCAAATGCGGCCAACTACAAAGTTGGGACAATGATTTTGCCTCAATTAGAAGAAGATAGGCATGGCGTCGACGTGTTAGGTATATTTTTCTTCGATGACAATACATACATGCTAAGGAAGGGAGACCCTAAAGGTGAAAGATTGGCTGCAATAGCCAAGGAAAAGGGAATCTTGTTAATGATGTGCGATCAATGTGCTATTCAAAGAGAGCTTGCGACGGGAGAAGCTGGTGGCGCAGAGCCAGTTGGAACAGTGGAGGGAGTAGCAGTTGGATGTTTTCCTGACTTGTATGCGGCTTTGGCTCCTAATCCTCCCGATCAGGTCATCTCTCTGTAATTTAAGTCCCAATCGTTTTCAATTAAAGTTGTCGGAGTCTAGGATCCAACTTATCTCGGAGCCAGTCTCCCATGAAATTCAGAGATAGGACGACGAGAAAGATAGACATGCCGGGGAATATTGCGGGCCACCACGCTGTTTTCAGATAGCCGCGAGCCTCAGCCACCATTATTCCCCAAGCAGGGGTTGGCGCTGGCACTCCCGCTCCTAGAAAGCTTAATGCGGCTTCAGCTAGAATTAGAGATCCAACGCTCAACGTGGCTATCACCACCGCGGTGTTAATAACACCTGGAAGGATGTGGCGGATAAGGATTCTTGGGAGGGATGCTCCTGCGACTCTGGCAAGATCAACGTATGGTTGGTTTTTTATAGTCAGGGTTTGGCTTCTTATTACCCTGACAAAAGGATGCCAAGCCAAAAGAACCATAAGCGATAATAATAAAGTAGTACTTTGGCCGAAAATCATTACACAAACCAAGGCTACCATTAAAAATGGCAGAGCCTGCCATATGTCTACTATTCGGGTGATGATTTCGTCGATCCAGCCTCCAGCGTAACCACTGACTATGCCTAGTGTGGTCCCGATAATAAATCCACTCAATAATGCGGCGGACGCTACAGCGAGCGATATTCTGGCTCCATACAATGTCCTGGTAAAAACATCTCGTCCAGAATGATCTGTTCCTAATATGTGCTCCATTGTTCCTTCTTCTGTCCAGGCAGGAGGAATGTGTCTATCTCGTATCCCTCCTTTTCTAGGATCCTGGGTGGCGAGAACATCGGCCAACAAACCAGACAAAATCAGCAGGGCAAGGATAGCAATCGGAATCACCGGCCAGTTTCTTATAAATAGCCATACGGATCGTAACTCCCTAATTACAGGAGGTCTTTCATGTAGTCCAAGGATTCTTAAATCTTCTTGCTGTAAACCCATAAATTTAGTCCTAGCTATATCTTATTCTTGGATCTATAAATGCGTACAGCAGATCAGCGATGAACGCGAATGAGACGTATATACCAATAAATGAAAAGACAGTTCCCACGAGAAGAGGCCAATCATTATCGTAGACTGCCTGATTGAGGGCCACCTGCCCTATACCAGGCCATGAGAAAACAATTTCGACGACTAACGCTCCGTTTAAATAGTCTGCTAATAAGACGAGCATCGAAGTTAGTGGAGGTATTATTGCGTTTTTTAACCCATGTTTCCAAATCAAAGGGAAGCGTGCAACACCTTTAGCTCTGGCAAGTTTTATGTATTCTGAATCTAGAATTTCCAGCATTGAAGACCGGGTTAGTCTCATTATTCCTGCTGCTGCAGGCCAACCCAGTACCATCCAAGGAAGTATGTAATATTTGAGGTTGCCCCACGCTAAAAAAAACCCGTCATGATTACCTCTAGTTCCGGCTGGAAACCATCCCATATAAACGGAAAAGACCATAATGGCCAGAACCCCAGTGAAGAATTGCGGTGTCGCTTGTCCGACGAGTGCAAATGCTCTAGCAAGATAATCCCAAATGGTAGCTCTCTTTACTGAGGCAAGTATTCCCATGGAAAGGCCTACAACTGCAGCGAAGATCCATGCGCCTAAGGCAAGCCATAAGGTAGCCGGTAAATGCTGCCATATTATTGAACTTACCGGTCTCAGGGTTCCTATGGACTCTCCCATGTCTCCCTGAAGCATTCTCCATACCCACTTACCGTATTGCACAGGTAAGGGATCATTAATTCCGAGCTGTTCCCCTAACTCTTCCCACAAATCTTCCTGAATACCTATTCCACCGGTTTCTGGGATGTACAAATAGCGTGGATCAGGGCCAACCCGGGTCAGTGCAAAAATAAAGATGGTTGCACCTATAATCGAAATGAACATGGAAAACAATCGTCGTATTAGAAATCGACTCATTAAATAAATTAAACCCTCACAGTGAGAGTTCTGTCCTCCAATATGTTTGTGAACCGAACTTTAAATGACCGGCCGGCAAGGAAGCGGGGCTCTTTAGTTTTAAACTATCACGCCCTCCCGGAGATAAAACTCCGGGAGGATGTGTTAGGTTACTTATTTCGCTGGCAGTATGTGCTGAGGTCTACCCCAGGCACCAGCAGCCGATGATCGTGATGACCACGAATCAATTGTGTCAGGATTGGCTGCAACACCTCGAGGAGGTTGCACCATTCCACCGTATAATTGCCAGTAGAAGTAGTAATCAACCATGTCTAGGTGTAATGCCTCTCTTTTTGCCTTATCACGTTCACCGTTTATGTTGACGTACATGTAGTCAAGGTACTTGCTCTCAAAAGAACAACCCCAGCTAGGTCGGCTGAACGTACTGTCTGACGGTGGGGGCGGCCAGTCTAATGGGTAGTTGGCTGTCTCCACGCTACAGTTTTTAACAACTGGGTAAGCCTGAGTCCTATTAGCCATTCTTGGAACGACCACTGCTCCGTATTCTTCTGTTAGTAGAGTAGTTTTGACTCCGAGTTCTTCCCATCCGGCGGCCACTGCGTCAGCCTGTTCAAGACATACATCACCGGTTTCACATCGGTACTTGTTCATCTTTATCTCAAACCGTACGCCGTCTGAGCCTTTAGGGTATCCAGCTACATCAAGTAGTCGACCAGCTTCCGTCAGGTCTGTAGGTATTTTCCAAGGCCATTTGTAGTCTGGTTCTGCGGCTGGTATATCGTATTCTACCCAGTCAGTACCGCCATATTTTTCATGGTATCCCTTGATAGCGGCCGAGGTGACCGTACGATTAGGATCCCAGCCAGGGAACTTAGGTCCCATAAGCTCTTGGTATATGGGAGTCCCTAGGCCTCCTTGAAGTACCTCGTTAATTCCCTCTCGATCAATAGCCATTCCAAGGGCCCATCGCACTAGACGAGCTTGCTCCATATCGCTAATACCATCTGGGTTGTCTGTATCGTCGTAAGGACACTTATCTTCCCATGGGCATCCAATCCAGGGATGGTCAACTGCGAAAACCTCAGATTCCCAGGGTGTTAGGGCTTCGCCTGTCTTCGCGTTCACATCTGTCCACAGGTTTCCAGGCCAAATAACGCTCAAAGTCATAGTGTCTTTATCAGACATAGTAGTAATGAATTTGAGACCCATTCCAGGCAGTTCAGGGAGTCTGGCGAAGTCAATTTCACCAAGGTCTGCTTGACCGGTTTGCATCATAGCAAGTCTGCTAGTGATTTCAGGTACCTGTACAACAACAAAAGTTCCTATGTGAGCTGTTTCATTCCAGTGCTTAGGTATTGCATGTACTGTACCCCTGTTGTTAGGTTCCCACTCCCCAATAGTGAATGGTCCAGTACCAACTGGGACCAGTTTCTTAGCCTCTGCCCCTACCGTCTCATATGCGTTTTTACTGTCAATGACAACTGTAGTGTCATTTATATCAAACTCACTAATTGGTATGCCCCAGAATATATCAGTTACCATGGGAACTTTAACGGTGTAATCATCTGTTGCAACCGCTTTCCCAAATGTTCCTCCAAGCTGGGCTCCGAGTCCAGATCTTATGTCTGGATTTACCATGGCATTCTGCCTGTTTAGGTTCCATGCAACATCATGAGCGGTCAGTTCTCCAAAATCTCCGAAAGACGAAAATTCTTCGGGAGTATTGAAATTAACCCCTTGTTTTATCTTTAAGGTAAGTTCGTTTCCTGCGTCATTTATGCTCCACTCCTCTGCAAGAAAAGGCGATAAAGGATCGGTGCCATCGTGGACCAGCAACTGGTCATAGTAGCCCATATTCAGCTCACCCGGGCTAGCGCCATAGGGCTGAACTGGATAGTCTCCAAACTGTTCTGACACTTCTGCAATCGCAAAAGTTACTGTTACTGTTCCAGCTTCCGCAGGTGCCGCTGCAGGTCCTGATGCTGGTGCTGGTGCTGCTGCTGCTGCTGGTGCTGCTGCTGGTGCTGATTCTTCTTCTGAATCACCGCAGGCAACCGCAACGAGTGCAACAAGCGCAATCAACGCCATAACAGGCAACGCTGTTTTACTGAAAATCTTCATAAAAATAGTCCTCCTATTTCTTGATTTCCATTTCACTAGTACCACCCAATAAAACTGTTCGCAATTAGTTCCGCAACACAGCCGCTCCTAACCAGAGTCAGTGGTGGATTTGGGGCAATAGTAAATCTTTTTATTAAGAAGTCAAGTTTCAAGTATGAAATAATCAGTATTCGGTTTGACTATGCGGAGTGACTGTTTTCACATTAGTTTTTGGACATTAGTCAATGTTTTTATTATTAAATGTACTAATTCGTAGAATATATATTAGGGAGCCTAAGATAGAACCGTGAATATAAAAATACCTCTTCTTTTGACATCGGCATTGGCGAGGGTTGTGCTTGGATTGCTTTTTTCATCCTTTGCTGCCTTCGTATCTTGGGTGATGTTCTTTCAAGGAAGTAGTGTGGACCAGGAGGTATATTATCTGAAGCAGAGCGTCGTGATCGGTATTCCTGCTGGGTTGGTTATTTCTTTGATCTGGTGGAATCCCGAAAGTCCGAAACTTATGATGTTTGTTCAAGGATTTACTATTATTTTAATCAGTGTCTTATCGCCTTTGGCAATAGTGAATCTAATGAGCATTGATATGGGTACTACATTGGTGGGACCATCCACCAGAGTTCCTGTTGTATCTATAGGTGATATTTTTAAGAAGATGATGTTGGCTACAGTTTTAGCTGCCAATTTTGCGGGGGCTGCTTTTTTCCTGTATCGGTCAGTGGTCTATAAAGAGATCTAGCGGGTGATTAGCAGTCACCTTTTGCGGTAACGATTTCTCCAGTGTCTTCGTAAAACCGCCACATAGCACCCGATACCTGATCATTGATGGTCCATTCATTGTAGCCTCGTACATGATGGTCATCGGTCCTAGGCATCCTCATCCAAGTGGCGTCAAACTGACTTTTATTTAATAGATACTTTGGACCACTTGCGCAATTCTCTGAGATCCATGTTTTTACTCTTGAAAGCGCCTGAGATCTTGAAAGTGCAGGGGTATGATCTTCAGCTGCTTTTTGTTGAGTTGTCTCAGATAGGGCGAGACTCTTTTCAGTAAAAGGTATCCTGCCAGCGGACCCAATCAGAATGACGGCAACACCAATTACGAGGACTAAAACCCATTTAATCAATTATATTTTCCCTTATCTAAATTAGTAGACGTCACAAATTTCAATCTAAAGTATAGGGGTAATAACGGCAATAATGCATTTTAAGATATTGAATCATCGATTCTTTTTAACAAAAGAATGGAAAAGCAAATTTTGGTTCTACCCGATTATATTTGTCGCAGTCTTGGGTCCCACCGATCTCGTAGCCAATCTCCTACGAAATTAAATGATAAGACTGTTAGAAATATGGCCATTCCAGGAAAGAAGGCTACCCACCATGCTGATCCAAGGTATTCTCTTCCATTGGAAATGTCTGCTCCCCATGAGGGAGTCGGTGGCGGAACACCTGCACCAAGAAAAGACAGGATACTTTCAGACAGTATAGTGCTGCCTACCTGAAGTGTGGTGGCTACAATCACCGTGTTACCCACTGCTGGTAGCAGGTGCTTAACCATAATACGAGGAGTAGAGGCTCCAGCCACTCTTGCAAGTGCAATATAGTCGAAGTGCCGAACCTGCAAGGTCTGACCTCTGACAAGTCGAGCTATCCCCGCCCATGCCCCAAGAGCGAGCACAAATGCCACTACGGCAAAGCTTTGTCCTAATACAAATACTAGGGCGATTGCCAGTAGTAGATAAGGAATTGCATTAAATACATCAACTACACGCATTATGACTTCATCAATTATTCCGCCATAGTATCCGGCGACTAAGCCAACGGTAGTGCCAAAGACCGTTCCAATAATTATGGCTACAGCTGCAAGGCTTAACGAAAGACGGGCTCCATATATAATCCGACTTAGCAAGTCTCGGCCTAGCTGGTCTGCACCCAGCACAAAGTGATAAACTCGCTCATCTTTTCCCAGCCCAATACCGTTGGTGTTACACGGCTGAAATTTGTTGGATATTTGCCCTTCTTCGCATGGTTCGGACCAAAATGGCATAGCTAAAACAGCTCTCAATTGATCCTTTTCTGGCTCATATGGTGCGATTAACGGAGAGAAAATAGCGCATAATACCAGAACCCCAAGAATGAAAAAAGGAATAAGCGGCCAGCGACGCAGTACGTACATCCAGCGAGTTAATGTTGATTCTTGAGTGGCCTTTTCTAACTCTGACAGAGTCATCTGATTTGTTGAAGTAGTCAAATCTATTCCTTATGTGTATCTAATTCTAGGATCGATCACTGCATAAAGGATGTCGATCAAGAAAACGGCAAAAACATACACAACTGTAAACACTAAAACAGCTCCAGTCATGAGAGGGAAATCATTGTTTAGAATTGCTGTGTAGGTCATTTGTCCTAGTCCGGGCCATGCAAAAACCGTTTCGGTTACAACGGTACCGCCTATGAAACCAACTAGGATGAGGGCCGAAAAAGTGAGAGGGGGAATTAGAGCGTTTCGAAAGGCATGTCTCCAAATCACTCCACTATTACCTACTCCTTTTGCTCTCGCCAACTTTATATATTCTGAATCAAGAACATCAAGCATTGAAGATCTTACAAGTCTCATTAGCCCTGCAGATGCTAACCAGCCAAGCGTAACGGCAGGCATAATGTAGTACTGAAGTTTTTCGAAAAATCCAGAGGCGTCATGGCCTCTGGTTCCTGACGGAAGCCAGTCTAAATTAACTGAGAAAACCAGAATCAGCATGATTCCTAACCAAAAAGGTGGCAGCGCTTGGCCAAATACCGCGAAGGTTCTACCAATCGCATCTATGAATGTACCTCTTTTTACAGCGGCTAGCATTCCTATGGGGATACCAGTGAAAAGCACAAATAGGGTTGCTGCAAAGCCAAGTTGTAGACTCGCTGGGGCAAATCCTTTCACCATGTCAAAAACAGGTTTCCCTGTTTTGAGTGATTCCCCAAAATCGCCTTGAAAAAATCCCTTACCAACCCATATAAAGTACTGCACGATCAGAGGCTTATCCAAGTGGAATTCTTCTCCCCAGGCCTCCCATTGCTCAGGCGATACGTAGCCCACATTGAGCATGACATTTCGAGGGTCTCCTTGAAGTCGTGACAAGGCAAAAACAATTAAAGTGGCTGCCAAAATTGCCATTATCAAGAATATGAACCGTCTGATGATGAACGTTCTCATTCGCACAATTTCCGTGGTTGTTTTCTAGTTAAGTTCAAAAGGAGTACAGCAAACCTGTATTTCCCAGTGTTTAGTAAGTGTTCGACGCGCCTCCCCCGAATGGAGGCGACGCGTCGACTTATTATCCTAATTTCCTAATAGACTACCTTGCGGCAGGGACTATTGTGTCAAACGAGTTAGGAAGCTCGTAAGGTGCCAAGTCCCAGCTTGCTACAGTATCTGGATTGAAACCGATTAGAACCGGTACTTCCACTGTCCCTGTAGCTAGAGTCATATCATGTGACCAGGCGTTGATTTCAGCTCTCCTTGCTAATTGCTCAGGAGAAGCTTTCTTCATTACCCTGGTGTCTTCTCTAAACTGCCAGAATTGGTTATCTTCCAGTCCTGGGTTCCATCCACCAGCAGGTAGAGGCCACTTACCACCACCATATGTTCCACCACCGGCACCAAGTCGACCGTGTTTGCTAGTAGCTCCCCATCTTGTCATCCACGGCACGTGGATTTGCCTACCCAACATTGTGGGGCGGCGGGACGAATACTGGGTACTGTCTATGTAAGGTGCCAGCCCAAGATTCTCTTTCCACTGTCCGACGACAGCTTCACAAACTTCAAGGGATGTTCCGTTACCTTGCGAGCAGAAGAATTCGAATTCGAAACCTGCTGGAACACCAGACTCGGCTAGGAATCCTTTTGCCTTATCTGGGTCAAATGCATAGTTCCAAGCTTCGTTGTACTCAGGATGAAGCTGGTGTAGATCCATTCCTGGTTGGGAGCTGCCGTACACGGCACCACCATACCCACCTGTGACAGAAGCCGCTATCAGCTCCCTATCAATTGAGTAGGCAAGAGCTTTTCTGAACGCTTTCGCTTTCAACATTGACGGCGTCTCATATGAGAACTTATCTGTGTCGGTGTAGTCGAAGCCTACAGAGTCAGCAGTAAATTTAGAATCTGACCCATCAAAAGTGTAGTCAAAGTCTGTCATTTCACAGCCAGCACCAGGAGTGTCCTGTATAGCTGGGTCAGACCTATCAATACCTACACATTCTAGTCTTGGGTCACCGATCCAAGGGAACTTATCGGTCGGAATGAATCCTTGTCTCATCACCGGCTTACCAGACAAATCGTCATCACCAAGTTTTGAGTTTGCTGGGTATGCGAATGACCACAGGTTTCCAGCGAAGTAGTAGAAGTTACCATTAATGGCGTCTAGGCCTTCGTTAAAGGCAAAGCCCTCTTTCTCAAGCCTACCTACGTCCTGAATTGAGGCCATCGCGATGTCAGCAGCTCCTGTTTGCAGCATGGCTGATCGCTGTTGTGCCTCGTTGGCTTGCAAGAACACAATCTTGTCGAACTGAGGTGAGTTTTTCCAGTGGTCTACTCTAGAGATAGCCTCAATTCTTTCTGCTGGCAACCATTCGCTTACAACGAAGGAACCTGATCCGTGGGGTACACCAAAGGTGTCTCCTAATTCATCTTGAAGAGTCTTGGACTGCATCCAAATTGCGTCCTGACATATCGAGGAAGCATCTTGCAATCCGTCACCTACGAAAGCTCGGTTTGGTGCCTCAGCAATGTATGTATCAACGGCTGTCCAAGGCTGATAGTACTCATAAGCCTGGGAAGAGTTTGAGTGGGCAGAGCTGATGTCTTCAGCACCAGCATCGTTAAATGACCATGCGACGTCTTCCGCTGTTAGAGGGCCAATCTTGACCATGTCACCATCTACAACTCTGTAGAAATCAATTCCTTCGTGTACATGGACTCTGATTTTACCTTGCTTTTCTATGTCACTTAGGTCAACAAGATCCATTTTATCCTGTAACTTACCGTCCATAGTTATGTCCTCACCGCCATCTTTGGCAGGGAGTATCCATTCCCATGAATCTGCCACATATGGGGCGTGACAGGCTTCTCCGGTGTCCCTAATTGGGTTTCCTTGATCGTCAAAGGTTGGCTCCCAGCCGAGCAAAGGCTCTTGGAAACCGAAAAACCCGTGGAAAAGAACATCAGGCCAAGTGCCTTTCACGTTTCTAAATTGCGGGGTTCCTACGTTGTCAAAGGCAACTGTAATAGTAGTGCTCACTTGTTCCACTGGTGCAGCCGATGAAGCGGCGGGAGCAGCGGCGGGAGCAGCGGCAGGTGCGGCTTCATCATCTGATGAACCACAGGCGATACCTGCAGCCAGTAAACCAGCTACAGACAGGGCAACTATAGCCTTTGTCCCAAATATATCTTTCCACTTAAACATAAGTGTTCCTCCTAGCTATGCAATTTGAATTATCAAAGTGATCGTTATCGAACGATGATTAAGATTGCATTAACGTTTTCGGTGGATATCTATCAATCCACCGCATGGAACTATCCCATAGATGGTGACTCCTGTAAAGGAGAAGAGAATCGATATTTATGGGTGTTTAGACTTGTTTATGACTAGTGGGATCTAACTCTTTAAGGTAGTTTTGCTAACATGCGTAAATCAAACCTTGTTCATTAACCCCTCACGAGAAGGACAAGTCTGGGAGTGATTTCAACAGATCTTGGAATCAAATATTTATTTGTTTTGTACCACTAATCCGCAGTGTGAAATAGCCAAGTACGCCAGATGCTAGTGAAGCTGTTATGACTCCTAATCGAACTAGAGTTTGGAAACCTTCATCGTCGAAAGCTAGCCCACCAATAAATAGACTCATGGTAAATCCTATTCCAGCTAGCAGCGCTAGCCCAAAATATTGTTTCCATTCTACATTTGTAGGGAGGGAGCAAAACTTCAAAGTTATCCCGATGTATGTAAACAACATTACTCCAATCGGTTTACCGAAGAGCAACCCTAATGCCACCCCCAGTGTTACTGGCTCCACAAAAAAGTCTAAATTCAGTCCTTTAAGAGATACTCCGGCATTAGCCAGTGCAAAGAGAGGCAAAATTAAAAATGCTACCCATATATGCAATCCATGCTCCAAACGATATAAAGGATCTTGTTCCGTTCGTGTAGTAATGTTTACTTCACCTGTATTTACCTCGGTAGCACTACTGTTTAGATCAGCATCCACTAGTTCTACATATAGTCTGTCATCAATGGAACCGCGAAAAACGCCTGTGTTATCACCTGTCTCAATTAACGTCACGGACTCTGATATACGCTCTTTGACTACAGGATCACCCTTCCCTTTAGCTGGAATAAACATTGCCACGATTACTCCTGCGAGTGTGGCATGAAGGCCAGATTTCAAAACGCATACCCAAAGCAATGTGCCTACGACCATGTAAGGTGACAGCTCGGAAATCTTTCTCTTATTGAGGGCGAAAAGAACGACAATGCATAACAACGCACCAAGTAACGGCATCATCGATAGGTTTTCAGTATAAAAAACGGCGATTATGAGGATTGCTGCAAGATCGTCAATTATAGCTATAGAAACCAACGTTAATTTAAGCGATTCAGGAACCCTGCTTCCCAAAAGGGTTAATACACCAAGGGCAAATGCTATGTCAGTTGCAGCAGGAATAGCCCAGCCTTGTAAGGCGGTTGAGTTTCCCCAGTTAAGCGATATGTAAATTAACGAAGGAACAATTAAACCCCCAAGGGCGGCGATCATAGGTAAGCTTATTTGGGCCCGACTTGATAATTGTCCGTCCAGTACTTCTCGCTTTATTTCTAAACTTACCAAGAGGAAAAAAATAGCCATTAGCCCATCGTTTATCCAATGGTGAAAATCTTTGTCTATAGAAAAATTTCCAAGTTGAATCAATACCGGGGCATGCAAAATATCATGATAATAATTTTCTAATGGGGAGTTGAAGATTAGAATAGCGATGACAGCCGCTATTACTAAAAGTATTCCTCCTGCGGATTCTAGAAGGAAAAATTCTCTAAGCATTCTTACGGGCATAACGTTCTCCTCCAACATACTACCTTGAATAGCGCCTGAGAGGTATATGAATTACTCTCTTATGCAAAGCAATAAAAGAGATAATTGAGATGAAACCGAGAATTCTTTCTTATGGTGAAATAATTTTTGACTTAGTGGGAGGTAGACCTTTTTTGGGCGGTGCTGCCTTAAATTTCGCCTGGGTTGTCAATCAGTTAGGGGGAGAAGCCACTCTTATAAGTGCGGTGGGAAATGATGATTTTGGCTTAGAAGCCCTATCGATCATAGAAAATTACGGAATTAATGGGCATATAAATTTTTCAAGTCACCCTACTGGAACGGCCATTGTGGACTCAGATGGGAAATTTGATATTGCTCACCCAGCTGCCTGGAACCAGATTGAAATTCCCGACCTAGAAGATGGAGCCTATGATTTGCTTTATATGGGAACATTGGCCCAAATGAGTTCCTTCAATCGTGAGCGACTTACCCATCTGATCCAAAGTCTTTCTGTTAGTGTTTTCCTAGACTTAAACCTAAGGCATCCTTTTTACTCGAAGGAGATAATTTTTGATTCTCTACAAATGGCAAATATCGTCAAAGTTAATCTGGAAGAATGGCAAGAAATTAAAAACCTTACTTCCATAGAGGATCCTTTTGGGTTTATGGACTATTTTAATTTGTCTCACTTGGCTATAACGATGGGATATGAAGGAGCGAGATTATTCTTTGACGGTCAAGAATTACAATATCGTCCCCGCAAAATAACTGAAGTGGATCCTACAGGGGCAGGAGATGCATTCAGCGCAGGTTTTGCGATGGGGATTTTATCGGAAATACCTGAAATTAATATTCTTAAAGTTGGGTGTGAGGCAGGTGCAGCTGTGGCAGCAAATAGAGGGGCGCACATGAAATTGCCCGATTTTGTTAGAAACCAATTGTTGTTGTAACTTCGGTATGAAAGGGGTTGGTGCCGAAGGCGAGAGTCGAA